>NZ_JBIFFO010000029.1:0-45577 GCF_043557115.1 Sulfitobacter sp. 1A13679 | reverse complement strand
GGAAGTGTGTTCACATGGGTCAATTCTCAGTGACAATTTATGGGGCTACCGGGTCAGTTCTCAGTGACAATCAACAGGCAGGCGACATGCGCGCTTTGCTGCACCAGATCGGCCTGCGCTGGTTCCCGGTCGTCGGCTGGGCCGAGCGCGGCGGGGCAGGTGCCCATGGCCACGGCAATTCGGTGCCGCGCTTCCACATCACCTGGGGCACCGGCACCGGCGTCGTCGGCCCCCTTCGCCCGGCTGATGCAGGAATACGCGGCAGCGGGCAGGCTGCGCCTTGCCTTCCGCCACCGCGTCACGAGGCTGGTCACAACGGATGGCGCGGTCACCGGCGTGGCGGGCGAGGTTCTGGAAGACAGCGACGCCCCGCGCGGTCAGAGCACATCACGAAATGTCACCGGCGACTTTGAGCATACCGCCGAGGCTGTCATCCTCACCACCGGCGGCATCGGCGCCAACCACGATCTGGTGCGGCAACACTGGCCCAAAGACCGACTCGGCCCCGCGCCGCGCCACATGGTCAGCGGCGTGCCCGACTATGTCGACGGCAAGATGCACGCCATCGCCGCCGACGCCGGGGCGGGGCTCATCAACGAAGACCGCATGTGGCACTATTGCGAGGGCGTCCAGAACTGGGACCCGATCTGGCCCAACCACGGCATCCGCATCCTGCCCGGTCCCTCGTCGATGTGGTTCGACGCGCAGGGCAATCGGATGGAGGCGCCCTGCTTGCCCGGCTTCGACACGCTCTCGACCCTCAAACGCATCCTGCAAGCAGGCGAACACAGCTGGTTCATCCTCACGCAAAAGATCATCGAAAAGGAATTCGCCCTCTCGGGATCCGAACAGAACCCCGATCTCACCTCCGGCAAATGGGGCGAAGTCCTGAAAGCACGGCTCGGCAAGGGGGGGACTGCCGCAGTCGAGGCCTTCAAAGAAAAAGGTGCGGACTTCATCGTCGCCGAGGATCTGGAAAACCTGGTTGCCCGCATGAACGCCCTCACACCCGCGGCCCCCGTCGCCCTAGAGCACATCCGCGCCCAGATCGAAGCCCGCGACGGCCAATTGGGCAACCCCTTCGCCAAAGACGCTCAGATCACCGCGATCCGCGGCGCCCGCAACTACCGTGGCGACCGTCTGATCCGCACCGCCAAACCCCACGCCATCCTCGACCCGGCCAACGGCCCGCTCATCGCCGTGCGGCTCAACATCCTCACCCGAAAATCCCTCGGCGGGTTACACAGCGACACCCAAGGCCGCGTGCTCACGCCTGCGGGCACCATCCTCCCCGGTCTCTTCGCCGCCGGAGAGGTCTGCGGCTTCGGCGGCGGCGGCTACCACGGCTACAACGCCCTCGAAGGCACCTTCTTGGGCGGCTGCCTCTACTCCGGCCGCCTCGCCGGCCAACACGCCTGAAAGACGCGCCACACCCCCTCCCTTCATCCTTTTTCAAATACCAATCCCGCCCTCTCAGCAGGCGCCGCACTCAGGCAAAAGCCGCCTCCAGCGCAATCTCGACCATATCGCCAAAACTCTTTTCGCGGTCCTCCGATGGCAACGCCTCGCCGGTCTGCAAATGATCGCTCACCGTCAACACCGCCAAGGCACGCCGCTTGTGCCGCGCGGCCAGCGTGTAAAGCTCCGCCGCTTCCATCTCGACACCGAGGATGCCATGGCGCACCATCTGCTCATCGAGATCGGGGCGCTCCGCATAGAAAACATCTGAGGAATAGATTCCCCCCACATGGGTCTTGGCCTCCAGCTTTTCGGCGGCGGCCACGGCGGCGCTCAACAGGCCGTAATCGGCGCAGGGGGCGTAGTTCAATTCGCGGAAAATGCCGGAGGAGGGCGAGGTGATCGTGCTCGCCGTCATGGCGATGATCACGTCGCGGATGCCGACATGGGATTGCATCCCGCCACAAGAGCCGATGCGGATCAAGGTCTGCGCGCCATATTCGGTCATCAACTCATTGGCGTAGATCGACAGAGACGGCATGCCCATGCCCGAGCCTTGGATCGTCACCCGGTTGCCGCGCCATGTGCCGGTAAAGCCGAGCATGCCGCGCACTTCGTTGACCAGTTCGGGCCCTTCGAGAAAGGTCTCCGCCGCCCATCTTGCGCGGTAGGGGTCGCCGGGCATCAATACGGTTTCGGCGATATCGCCGGGTTTCGCGCCAATATGGACGGTCATTTCTGTCTCCTGATGTTTGGCGCATTTTGCCCGCGCAAGGCGGGCTTCACAAGGGCTGCAGTGGGGCAGGGGGCGTGACGTAAACTTCCGCTCGGCGCCGTGCAGGGGATGGGTGCCGAATTCACATTTCCGTTAGCAATAAAAAAGCGCCGGTGAATTGCTATTCAACCGGCGCGAAATTCCCGTATTTCGGGAAGTATTAAACCCTCATCGTTTCCGGATCGGCACCATTCTCTACTTGGGCGCGGAACCAATTTGGCTGGCGGCCTTTTCCAGTCCAAGTCTGGGACGGGTTTTCTGGATTGGCGAACTGAGGCTTCGATTTCGGACCGGCGGGCGCTTTGCGCGGCTTCTTGGCCTTCTTGGGCGCGGGGGACTCATCAGCTAACTCATTCAGGGAAAAGCCATATTCCGCCGCTGCCTTTTGTGCTGCCTTGCGTGCGGCGCGGCGTTCGCGCGCCTGTGCGGCCTGCAATGCCTTTTTGACATCCGACAGAAGTTTCTCCAGTTCCTTGCGGCTCATGGATTTCAGGTTTTTTTCCATATCTGATATTCCCTTTCCAGATTGTGCTGGTAGAGGGAATTATAGAGGCAATAAGTTAATTGCACGATGTATTTTGTGTCAGCCTATTCCGCCGCCACCGCTTTGGGATCGGCAAGCGTAATAATATCCTGCATGATGACGTTCAATTCGAAGTCCTTCGGCGTATAGACCTGCGCCACCCCGGCGGCGCGCAAACGGGTGGCGTCGGCCTCGGGAATGATGCCGCCGACGATGACGGGAATATGGGTCAACCCGGCCTCGGCCATGCGTTTCATCAGGTCTTCGACCAGGGGCACGTGAGAGCCCGAGAGGATCGACAGGCCGACCACATGGGCGGCTTCCGTTTGTGCTGCTTCGACGATCTCCGCAGGCGTCAGACGGATGCCTTCATAGCTGATATCCATGCCGCAATCGCGGGCGCGGACGGCGATCTGCTCGGCCCCGTTTGAGTGGCCGTCGAGCCCTGGTTTGCCGACAAGGAATTTTAACCTGCGGCCCAATTTGTCGCTGACCGCGTCTACCGCATTGCGCAGGTCGTCCAGACCTTCGGTCTTGTTGGACTGGCCTGCGGAAACCCCTGTGGGGCCACGATATTCCCCGTGAACGGCGCGCATCTGCGCGGCCCATTCGCCGGTCGTCACCCCGGCTTTCGCGGCGGCGATGGAGGCGGGCATGATGTTCTCGCCCGCCTGCGCCGCTGCGCGCAGATCGGCCAGCGCCTGTTTCACGGCACCCTCGTCGCGCGCGCTGAGCCATGCGTCGAGCCGAGCGAGCTGGTCGGCCTCGGCGCCGGGGTCGGATTGCATGATATCGCCCGCGCCGGTCATCAGGGGCGAGGGCGCGCCTTGCTGCCATTTATTGACGCCAACCACGACGGTTTCGCCGCTTTCGATACGCCGCAGCCGGTCGGCATTGCTTTCTACCAAACGTCCTTTCATGTAATCGATCGCGGAAATCGCGCCGCCCATACCGTCGAGATTCGCCAATTCCGCCCGCGCGCCTTCTTTGAGCAATTCGACCTTGGCATCGACCGCCGGGTTGCCGTCGAATAGATCGTCGAATTCCAAAAGATCCGTTTCATGGGCCATGATCTGCTGCATCCGCATCGACCATTGTTGATCCCAGGGGCGGGGCAGGCCGAGGGCTTCGTTCCATGCGGGCAATTGCACGGCGCGGGCGCGGGCTTTTTTCGACAGGGTCACGGCCAGCATTTCGATGAGAATACGGTAGACGTTATTCTCGGGCTGTTGTTCGGTCAGCCCCAGCGAATTGACCTGCACCCCATAGCGGAAACGACGGAATTTTGGGTCTTCAACCCCATAGCGCGCGCGGCAAATCTCGTCCCAAAGATCTACAAAGGCGCGCATTTTGCACATTTCAGTGACGAAACGGATGCCTGCGTTCACGAAGAAGGAAATCCGGCCCACCAATTTCGGGAAATCCTCTGCCGGGACGCGGGGTTTCAGCGCGTCGAGCACGGCGGTGGCGGTGGCCAGTGCGAAGGCCAATTCCTGTTCCGGCGTCGCACCCGCCTCTTGCAGGTGGTAGGAACAGACGTTCATCGGGTTCCATTTCGGCACATTCGTATAGCAGAATTCGGCCACATCCGCGATCATCTTGAGCGATGGCGCGGGCGGGCAGATATAGGTGCCGCGGCTGAGGTATTCCTTGATCAGGTCGTTTTGCACCGTGCCTTGCAGCTTTGAGACATCCGCGCCCTGTTCCTCGGCCACCGCGATATAAAGCGCCAGCAGCCAAGGGGCCGTGGCGTTGATCGTCATCGAGGTATTCATCTGCTCCAACGGGATGCCGTCGAACAATGCGCGCATATCGCCGAGGTGATTCACCGGCACGCCCACCTTGCCAACCTCGCCCCGGCTGAGCACATGGTCGCTGTCATAGCCGGTCTGGGTCGGCAGGTCGAAGGCCACGGAAAGCCCGGTCTGCCCCCGCTCGAGATTCGAGCGGTAGAGCGCGTTAGACGCGGCGGCGGTGGAATGGCCCGCATAGGTGCGAATGAGCCAGGGGCGGTCTTTCTGCGGTTGAGTCATCGGGGCCTCTTGAATCTGGGTTGCAATAAAGTTGCGTCATGACGTTGATAGGGGAAATAATATGCCTCTGTCAATTCGCTGCGTTGCGGCATCACTCGGGCCGCTTGGGCGGGCGGGAAACAGATAAATATTGTCCTCTCGCCCCTGCACTGTAAGGGTTAAGCCATGACGCAGACTGTGCAATTGCCCCTTTGGCTGTTCATCCTCATCGTGGTTTTCGCAGCCGTCACGGCGCTGAGCCACTTTTTGCTGCCTTCGGTGCGTTGGTTCTTTCGCCGGCGGCTTGAGCGGGGAGTAGCACGGTTGAACAAGCGGCTGACGCGGCCCATCGAGCCCTTCAAACTGGCGCGGCGGCACGACATGATCCAACGGCTGATCTATGATCCGGAGGTCAGCCAAGAGATCGTCAACTATGCCCGCAGCAACGGCGTGCCGGAAAACGTGGCCTTTCAAAAGGCGCGGGAATATGCGCGCGAGATCGTGCCGCGGTTTTCGGCCTTCGCCTATTTCAGTTTCGGCATCCGCTTGGCGCGGCTGTTGACCAATACGGTCTACCGGGTCGAGACGGCGGTGAGTAACGAGACAACATTCGCCGCGCTGCCGCGGGATGCCACGGTGGTCTTTATCATGAACCACCGGTCGAACATGGATTACATGCTGGTGACCTATCTCGCCGCGCGGTCTTCGGCGCTGAGCTATGCAGTGGGGGAATGGGCGCGGGTTTGGCCGCTGAGCACGCTGATCCGCTCCATGGGGGCCTACTTCATCCGCCGCCGGTCGCGCGGGGCGCTCTATCGCAAGGTCTTGGCGCGCTACGTGCAGATGGCCACGACGGGCGGGGTGACGCAGGCCTTCTACCCCGAGGGCGGCTTGAGCCTGACCGGGGCCTTGCAGCCGCCGAAGGTCGGGCTTCTGTCCTATGTCGTGGATGGGTTCGACCCCGAGGGCGAGCGAGACATCATCTTCGTGCCCGTGGCGATTAACTATGACCGGGTGCTGGAAGACCGCGTGTTGATCGCCGCCGGGCAGCGCGGGGACCGGCGTTTCGGAGCGCGGATCACGGTGGTTGTAGGCTTCGTGCTGCGCAAGATGTGGCGGCGGCTGCGCGGGCGCGACACCCGTTTTGGCACGGCGGCGGTGACCTTTGGCGATCCGCTGTCGTTGCGTCGCACCGGGGCCGGGGTGCCGGTGTCGGAGTTGTCCGAAATGTTGATGGACCGGATCGCGCAGGCGATGCCGGTGCTGACCGTGCCGCTGATCGCGCGGGTGATGTTGCAGGCCGCCCGGCCGATGAAGGAGGCCGATCTGCTGGCCGAAGTGGCTGCCACTTTGGAGAAAATGCCACCGCGCAACCGGGTGCCGAAGCCGGACGTCCTGCCCGAACGGGTCGCCCGCGCCGTCGCGCGGCTCAAGAAACGTGGCGTCATTTCCGAAGGCCCGGAGGGGCTGGAGATCGTCGAGGGGCAGGAGCCTGTTTTGGCCTTCTACGCTAATTCCATTGCACATTTCCCCTCGAAGGATGCTGCACCTGCGGCAGAAATTGCTGCGACTGCTGGGTCATAAAATTACAAAAGGCGGCATCTAGGGGTTGCATTGTTGCGCGGTGGATCATATCCCGAAAGGGAGCCGCCGCGATTCTGCGGTGCGGCACAGACCTTGTAGACACCGATCACCGGCAGGAGGCCCACATGGCACTGGATACGAAACACGCCGAATATGACGCCCCGCAAAAGGACCTCTATGAAGTGGGCGAGATGCCCCCGATGGGGCATGTCCCGAAACAGATGTATGCCTGGGCGATCCGCCGCGAACGGCACGGCGACCCGGACAGCGCGATGCTGCAAGAGGTGGTCGACGTGCCTAAGCTCGACAGCCAAGACGTGCTGGTCCTCGTGATGGCGGCGGGCATCAACTACAACGGTGTCTGGGCCGCGCGCGGCGTGCCGATCAGCCCCTTCGACGGCCATGGTGAGCCTTACCACATCGCGGGCTCCGATGCCTCGGGCATCGTCTGGGCGGTGGGCGACAAGGTGACCCGTTGGAAGGTCGGCGACGAGGTGGTGATCCACTGCAACCAAGACGATGGCGACGACGAGGAATGCAACGGCGGCGACCCGATGTATTCTCCCAGCCAGCGGATCTGGGGCTACGAGACGCCCGACGGCTCTTTCGCGCAGTTCACCCGGGTGCAGAGCCAGCAGCTGATGCCGCGCCCCAAGCACCTGACATGGGAGGAAAGCGCCTGCTACACGCTGACGCTGGCCACCGCCTACCGGATGCTCTTTGGCCATGAGCCGCATGACCTGAAGCCGGGCCAGAACGTCTTGGTCTGGGGCGCCTCCGGTGGCCTCGGCTCCTATGCGATCCAGCTTATCAACACTGCGGGCGCAAATGCGATCGGCGTGATCTCGGACGAGAGCAAGCGCCAGTTCGTGATGGATCTGGGTGCGAAAGGCGTGCTGAACCGCAAGGACTTCAACTGCTGGGGCCAATTGCCCACCGTGAACACGCCGGAATATGCCGAGTGGTTCAAGGAGGCGCGGAAGTTCGGCAAGGCGATCTGGGACATCACCGGCAAGGGCGTGAACGTCGATATGGTGTTTGAGCACCCCGGCGAGGCGACCTTCCCGGTCTCCACTTTCGTTGTGAAAAAAGGCGGCATGGTCGTGATCTGCGCTGGCACCTCCGGCTTCAACCTGACCTTCGACGTACGCTATATGTGGATGCACCAGAAACGCTTGCAGGGCAGCCACTTCGCCCATCTGAAACAAGCAAGTGCCGCCAACAAGCTGATGATGGAGCGGCGGCTCGACCCCTGCATGTCAGAAGTCTTTAGCTGGGCCGACCTGCCCGAGGCGCATATGAAGATGATGCGTAATGAGCATAAGCCGGGGAATATGTCGGTACTGGTCCAAGCGCCGACGACCGGGCTGCGCACGTTGGAAGACACGCTGGTCGCCCGCGACTGAGCGACACGGATCGGCTAAGATGAAACCCCCGTGGCTTCGGCTGCGGGGGTTTTGCGTGGGCCCCGTCGAAACAGAGGCTTAGCGCCCGAAGCCCCGCTATTTATGGGGGGGCAGAAAGCGCGGATGGTGCAAAATTTCGTACATGCTATGGTTGTATTAATCTGCCATTAACCAAAGCTGGGCGACCCTCATGCGAGATGATTGGATATTGGACGTTTTGGCCGATCTCAGGGCTTTTGCCATGGCGAACCAACTGCCGCGCACGGCGGAACAGTTGGACGACGCGGCGCTGATCGCTCTGGCTGAGATGTCCTTGCAACGCGAAAGGGCCATAGGCCGGACGCATGAGGATAGAGCCGCATCTGGAACGGATTTGGGAAAGGCTGGCGCAGGCTGATGGCCAGCCCGCCCTTGGGCAGGCCTGCAAAGACCTGCGCGATCACTATGGCATTCTGCACGTCGTCTATCACTGGGTCGACACGGCGGGGGTGCAATATGGCTGCGGCACCTATGGCGCGCTTTGGTCTGAGCGCTATCAGGCGCATAACTACCTGCGCATCGATCCCGTGGTCGCGGGCTGCTATCGCCGGTTCGAGCCGGTGGATTGGAAAGACCTCGATTGGTCCTCTCGCGCGGCGCGGCAGTTTCGCCGGGATGCTTTGGACCATGGCGTCGGCGATCAGGGGTTCTCGGTCCCGATCCGGGGGCCGCATGGGCAATTCGCGCTTTTCACCACGAACCACAGTTGCACCGATCGGGTTTGGGCCGCTTTCACCGCGCGGCATCGGCGCGATTTGATCTGGGCGGCCCATTGCTTCAACGAAAAGGCGCTGGCGCTGGCCCCGGAGCGGGCGCCGGGTGCCGTGCAGGCACTTTCCCCGCGCGAGGTGGATGCGATGACCCTGCTGGCGGTGGGCTATAGCCGCGCGCAGGTGGCAGACCGTCTGTCAATCTCGGAACATACGCTGCGGGCCTATGTGGAAAGCGCCCGCTTCAAACTGGGGGCGTCCAACACCACCCATGCGGTCGCCCGCGCGCTGAGCCGGGGGCTGATCGTCGTCTGAGGCGGATAATCCACCAGAATCGCAGGCGCGCGGGGCAAAGCCATCTGGCCCCCGGCGCGGGGCTCATTTAGGGTCGCCCAATGACATCTACCGCGCTCACCTATTCCGAAGACCAAGCCGCCGCCCATGACAAGGTGGCCGATATGCTGCGCTCAGCGGGCATCGATCTGGACGACTCGCTTTTGATGCCGCCTGCGGGCGGGCCGGATCAGGTGATGGCGGTGACCGGCAAGGCCGGATCGGGCAAGACCCTGCTGCTGGCCGAGCTTTACCGCGCGCTGGAAGGGGCCGGGGTCGAGATCGTCTCGGGAGATTACGAATCGCGCAAGAAGCGCGAGAAGCGGACCTTGGCGATCCTCGCGCCCACCAACAAGGCGGCGAGCGTGCTGCGGCTGCGCGGGGTGCCCGCGACGACGATCCACCGCATTCTCTATACGCCGGTCTATCACCCCGAGTATGAGCGCATCGCCGAATGGCTGACCGGCAACGGTGAGAAGCCCGAGATCGAGGGTCTCAGTGAAATGGCACTGGACCGCGCGGCGGCGTTTTTCGCGAACAACAAGTCGGTGCCCGGGGCGTTGGCGGCGGCGGGGCTGCGTGGCAGCGACTTCATCACCGGCTGGAAACGGCGGGAAGAGCCCTTGGATATCGGTTTTGTCGACGAAAGCTCGATGCTAGACGACAAGCAGTTCGAGGATTTGAAAGAGATCTTCCCGACGCTGCTGCTGTTCGGCGACCCGGCGCAGTTGGCACCGGTGGGGCAATCGGGCACGATGGTCTTCGAGAAACTGCCCGAGAAGCGCGTGTTGAACCTCAACCGCATCCACCGGCAAGAGGCCGATAACCCGATCCTCGATCTCGCCCATGCGCTGGCCGATCCGCAGTTGGAGTTTCATGACTTTGAGCGGATGATCGAAGACGCGGCGCGCCGCGATGACCGCGTGGTCTGGGGCCAGCGGGTCGAAGTCGACCTGATGGCGCGCAGCCCGGTGCTGGTCTGGCGCAACGCGACGCGCATCCGGCTCATCAATGCGTTCCGCAGCGTACATGGCGCGCCGGAGGATGCGTTGCTGGCGGGCGAGCCGCTGATCTGCGATGGGATCGAACTGCCGCTGAAACACCGCAAGAAACGGCTGGACCTTGAAGCGCGGGGCCTAATCAAGGGCGCGCAGGTGGTCTATTTGGGCGAGGGGCGCAAGCCCGGCTTCAGCCGCTTGCATGTGATCGGCGCCGAAGACCCGCAGGTGAGTGCCGCCTCGATCGTGAAGATCGAGAAACCCGACGAAGAAGAGCCCTTCATCCCCTTCGCCGCGCGCATGGGGGCGACCTTTCTGCACGGGGCGGCGGTGACGATCCACAAGGCCCAAGGCAGCCAGTGGGAGAATGTGCAGGTCTTTGCGCCCGATCTCTATGCCGCCGCGCGGATGGGGCGGAGCGAGGCGGGGCAGCCGCTGTGGAAACGGCTGGCCTATGTCGCCATCACCCGCGCGCAGGAGCGTCTGATCTGGGTGGTGCGCAACCGGCTCAGCAAGCCTTCGGGGCCGCTGCGGGTGGATGATCTGCGGGCCGCGCCAGCGGCGGCGCTGACGCTTGAAGCGACCGAGGATGGCGCGGCTTAGCGGCGCATGAGGCCGAAGACGGCAGAGGCGCCCCAGCCCGCGGCAACCGCGATAAAGAGCGACAGCAGCCCGTAGAGAAACGCCTGTTGATGGGCGAGGTTGAACAGCCAACGCTCCATCCCGACTTTGCGCACGTCGATGATCGTCTCATATTGCGCCACCACATCGCCGCCGCGCGTGAGGAAAATCCTCGTGTCATAGGCCCCTTCGGTGAGCGAGGCAGGCAGGGCGACGGCGGCGCGGAAGAGGGTCTGCTCATCCACCTTCACCCCGTCTTCGATGACTTGGTACAGGTTCGCATCTTTGCGCACGCGGATCAGCGCGTCGGTGAATTGGGTGGGGTCCGCGATCTCCATCGGGGCGCCGACCGACCGGATGGCGCGGGGGATGGAGATGCGGTGGCGCAGGTCTTCGATGCGTTTTAGCACCTCGGCCAGCGGGCCGGAGGTGACCACGGCGTAGAAGCTCGGCGCGCGGTCGACCTCGACTGCGGCGGTGTTCACCCAGATGCCAAAGCGCCGCTCTTTCCGGCGCACCATGACCGGGGCCGAGGGGCCGGAGACGGTAATGACAACTTCGAGCGGCGCGCCATCGGGGATCGGGGTTTCGCGTTTGACGGCCCCGTAGACGAGAATCTCGGACCCGTCGAAATTGGTGGTGATGGAGACTTCGGCCTGGCTGAGGCCAAGCACGATTTCCTCTTCCGCCGTGGCGGTCAGGGCCGTGAAACACAGGCCAAGGAAGGCGATCAGCGCGCGCATCATTCCGCCGCCACCGGGCTGAGTGAATAGAGTTCCGCCGGTTCCAGCAACAGGTCGAGCGCCAGCTTGCCGCAGACCACCAAGACCAGCACCGCCAGCAGGATGCGCAGCTGTTCGGCCTGCATCCGCACGCCGATCCGCGTGCCCACCTGCGCGCCGAGCACGCCGCCCACCAGCAGGAGCACCGCCAGCACGATGTCGACCGTCTGGTTGGTGGTGGCATGGAGCATGGTGGTGAAGCCGGTGACGAAGATGATCTGCAACAGCGAAGTGCCGATCACCACTTTGGTCGGCATGCCGAGCAGGTAGATCATCGCAGGCACCATGATGAAACCGCCGCCCACGCCCATGATCGCCGAAAGCATCCCGACCGCCGCGCCGACCAGCACCGGCGGGATCACTGAGATATAAAGGCCCGAAACCCGAAAGCGGATTTTGAACGGCAACCCATGCACCCAATAGTGCTTCTTGCGTTTGACCCGGCCCCCCTTGCGGGTGCGGCGGATGGCGCGGAGCGATTCCACGAACATCAGCCCGCCGATAATGCCAAGGAAGACGACATAGCAAAGCGTCACCAGCAGATCGACTTGGCCGAGCGATTTCAGGTAGTTGAAAATGAACATGCCGATGCCGGAGCCGATCAGGCCCCCGGCCAACAGCACCCAGCCCATTCGGAAATCGACCGTCTTTCGCTTGAGATGCGCCAGAAGCGCCGAGAAGGAAGAGGCCACGATTTGATTGGTCGAGGTCGCCACCGCCACGGCGGGTGGGATGCCGACAAAGAACAGCAGCGGCGTGATCAGAAACCCGCCGCCGACGCCGAACATGCCCGACAAGATGCCCACGATGCCGCCCAACCCCAAAAGGAGGAAGGCGTTAACCGATACTTCGGCAATGGGCAGGTAGATTTGCATGACGTTTCCTAGCCCCGAACGGCCGCGCAGTTCAACATAGCTTGTCGCGGTGAGACGACCACTTTGACAGGTTGCGCCGATCCGGCCCTCGGGTGCAAGGGCCGGAAGGAAGTGTCAGCGTTCTTTCACATAGGGCTCGCCACCCGCGCGCGGCGGGATCGCTTTCCCGACGAAACCGGCGAGGATCACCACGGTCATCAGGTAGGGCAGGGCGCCCAGAAGTTGGCCCTGCACCTTGATGCCGATGACCGATTGGATCACGTCAGGCCGGGTTTCCAGCGCGCCGAAAAGGCCGAAGAGCAGCGTGGCCCAGAGCGCGTACCAAGGCCGCCATTTGGCGAAGATGAGTGCCGCGAGCGCGATGAAGCCGCGGCCCGCCGACATATCCTTGACGAAACCGGCCTGCAGCGCGGTGCTGAGGTAGGCCCCCGCCACGCCGCAGAGCAGCCCCGCGATGGCCACCGCGGCATAGCGCAGACCCACGACCGAGACACCGGCGGTGTCGACGGCGGCGGGGTTCTCGCCCACCGCGCGCAGGCGCAGACCGAAGCGGGTGCGGAACAGGATCCACCATGTCAGCGGCACGGCGAGGAAGGCGGCATAGACGAGGATCGAATGGCCCGAGATCAGCTCTTCGTAAAGCGGGCCGATGATCGGCACGCTCTCCATCGCCTCAGCGAAGGGCAGGGTGATCGGCTCGAACCGCGCGCCGCCGAAGAGCGAGGGGGTGCGGCCCCCTTGCGCGAACCAGTCTTGGGCGATCAGCACGGTCATGCCGGCGGCGAGGAAGTTGATCGCCACGCCGGAAATGAGCTGGTTGCCGCGGAAGGTGATCGAGGCGAGGCCATGCACGGCGCTGAGCGCCAGCGAGGAGGCGATGCCCGCCGCGAGACCGATCCAGACCGAGCCGGTGAGCGAGGCCAGCGCCGCCGAGAAGAAGGCCGCGGCCAGCATCTTGCCCTCGAGCCCGATGTCGAAGACGCCCGCGCGTTCGGAGAAAAGACCGGCAAGACAGGCCAGAAGCAGCGGCGTAGCCAGCCGAACGGTGCTGTCGAGCAATTGGATGAGCGTGATATAGTCCATAGGTCAGACCCGCTTTCTCAGGGGGGTATAGGGGCTCATTCCGCGCTCTCCGACTGGGCGCTGCGGGGGCCGGGTTTGGGCGGGCCGGGGCGGCGGAACATCAAGAAGAGACGCTCCAGCGGCATCCGCACCATATTGTCGAGCGCCCCGGTGAAGAGGATCACGAGCGCTTGGATGACGACGATCAACTCGCGCGGGATCGCGGTCCAGAGCGCCAGTTCCGCGCCGCCTTGGTAGAGAAAGCCGAAGAGCAGCGCGGCAAAGAAGACGCCCACCGGGTGCGAGCGGCCCATCAGTGCCACGGCGATGCCGATGAAGCCTGCGCCCTCGGTCGCGTTTAGCACCAGACGTTCGCTTTCGCCCATGACGTTGTTGATCGCCATCAGCCCCGCCAGCGCGCCCGAGATGATCATGGTGATCATGGTGATGCGCACGGGCGAGATGCCCGCGTATTTCGCCGCCGGCTGCGAATGGCCGTAGGCGCGGATTTCATAGCCCAGACGGGTGCGCCAAATCAGCATCCAGATCGCCACGCAGGCGCCGACGGCCACCAGCAGCGAGACGTTGGCGGGGGCGGATTTGGAGAAGGCGATGCCCAGCGGTGCCAGCAACTCGTGCAGGGTCGGCAGATGCACGGCCTCGGGGAAGCGGGCGCTCGCCGGGTCCATGCTGCCGGGCGGGCGCATGACGTTGACCAGCACGTAGTTCAGCAGCGCCGCGGCGATGAAGTTGAACATGATCGTGGTGATCACGACGTGGGAACCGCGCTTGGCCTGTAGCCAGCCGGGGATCGCGGCCCAGACCGCGCCCAGAAGACCGGCCATGACGCCGCAACCGATCAGTGCCAGCGTCCAATGCGGCCACGGGATGTAGAGCGCGGCCAGCGCCACGCCGAGGCCGCCGAGCATCGCTTGACCTTCACCGCCGATGTTGAACAGCCGCGCGTGAAAGGCCACGGCGACGGCAAGACCAGTGAAGATGAAGTTGGTGGCGTAGTAGAGCGTGTAGCCCCAGCCATAGGTCGAGCCGAGCGCGCCCTTGACCATGAGATTCACCGCCGCGACCGGGTCTTCGCCGATCGACAGGATCACCAGCGCGGAAAGCACGGCGGCCAGCAGCAGGGAGATCAGCGGCACGAGGATCACCTCGGCCCATTTTGGCATCACGTCCATCTCAGACCTCCTTGCGCGCGTCGCCGCCCGCCCGGGCGAGATTGGCCTCGACCTCGGCCACGCTGTGTTCGTTCTCGGTATCGGTGATCCCGGCCATCAGCAGCCCAAGCTCCTTTTCGTCGGTCTGATCGGCGGCGCGTTCGCCCATGATCTGCCCGTCGAACATCACCGCGATGCGGTCCGACAGGGCGAGGATTTCTTCGAGTTCCACCGAGACCAGCAGAATCGCCTTACCCTGATCGCGCAGGGCGATGATCTGCTCGTGAATGAATTCGATCGCGCCGATGTCAACGCCGCGGGTGGGCTGGCCGATGAGCAGAAGGTCGGGGTTGCGCTCGATCTCGCGGGCCAGAACGATCTTCTGCTGGTTGCCGCCGGAAAAATTCTTGGCCGCCAGCGTCGGGTCGGGCGGGCGCACGTCGAAACGGGCCATCTTGTCTTCGGCATCGGCGCGGATCGCCGCATGGTCCATCAGCATGCCGCTGTTGAAACGGTCGTCGTGGTGGTAGCCGAAGACGTTGTTCTCCCAAGCCTGAAAATCCATGATCAGGCCTTCGCGCTGACGATCTTCGGGCACATGGGCCACGCCGCGCGCGCGGCGCGACTGGCCGTCGCTTTTCTTGCCCGAGAGGTCCAGCGGGGTGCCGTTGAGCGTAACGTTGCCGGTGCCGTCGGCATAGCCGCCCAGCACTTCCAAGAGTTCCGACTGGCCGTTGCCCGCAACGCCCGCGAGGCCCAGCACTTCGCCCGCGCGAATCTGGAGGTCGATGCCGCGCAGCCGCTCGACGCCCTTGTCGTCAACGACCCGCAGGCCCTTGATGTCGAGGATCACCTCGCCCGGGGTGGCGGGCTCTTTGTTGACGCGCAAGAGCACCTTGCGCCCGACCATCAGCTCGGCCAGTTCTTGCGGCGAGGTCTCGGCGGTTTTCACGGTGGCGGTCATCTGGCCGCGGCGCATGACCGACACGGTGTCGGTGATCTCCATGATCTCGCGCAGCTTGTGGGTGATGAGGATGATGGTTTTGCCCTCGGAGCGCAGGCGGCCGAGAATGCGGAACAGCTGGTCGGCCTCAGCGGGGGTCAGCACGCCCGTGGGCTCGTCGAGGATGAGGATATCGGCCTGCCGGTAAAGCGCTTTCAGAATTTCCACACGCTGCTGCATGCCGACGCCGATGTCCTGAATCTGCGCGTCGGGATCGACGTTCAGGCCGTAGTCCTTCGACAGTTCGATCAGCGTCTTGCGCGCCTTCGACAGCGAGGGCTTCAAGAGGCGGCCATCCTCGGCGCCGAGGATGATGTTCTCCAGCACGGTGAAGTTCTCGACCAGCTTGAAGTGCTGGAACACCATGCCGATGCCGGCGGCGATGGCGGCTTGACTGTCGGGGATCTCGGTCTTGCGGCCGCCGATGTAGATCTCGCCCGCATCGGCCTTGTAGAAGCCGTAGAGGATCGACATCAGCGTCGATTTACCGGCGCCGTTCTCGCCGATGATGCCGTGGATCGTGCCCGGCATGACGCGGATGGAGATATCTTTGTTGGCCTGTACCGGGCCGAAGGCCTTGGAGATGCCCTTGAGTTCGATCGCGGGGGCGGTATCGGTCATGTCAAAAGGTCCTGCGGGCGTTGCAGCCCTTGATCTGGCGTTGGTCCATCGCTGCCCCGGTCACGCAGTGGGGTTTTAAAAGGGGCCGCGCCGATGATCGGCGCGGCCCCGGGTGTCGATTGTGGATAAATTGGGCTCAGAAGTCCAGTGCCGGGCAGCTGTCGTTCTCGTAGTAGGAAACCACTTTGATTTCGCCGTCGATGATCTTCTGGCGCGCTTCGTCGACAGCGGCCTTCATCTCTTCGGTCACGAGATCTTGGTTATGTTCGTCGATGGCAACGCCAACACCTTCTTCGGCAAGGCCAAGGGTCACGACTTCGCCGACTTCAAGGTCTTCGCCCGCCATCATCGCGTCATAGACGGCGACATCGACGCGTTTCAGCATGGAAGTCAGCACCTTGCCCGGATGCAGGTGGTTCTGGTTGCTGTCCACTCCGATCGACAGGATGCCTTCGTCGGCAGCGGTTTGCAGCACGCCCACGCCGGTGCCGCCCGCCGCGGCATAGACCACGTCAGCGCCTTGGTTGATCTGCGCCTTGGTGATCTCGGAACCCTTCACCGGGTCGTTCCACGCGGCGGGGGTGGTGCCGGTCATGTTGGCGATGACGGTGGCGTCGGGGTTGGTCGCCTTGACGCCTTGGGCATAGCCGCAGCCGAAGTGACGGATGAGCGGCACGTCCATGCCACCGACGAAGCCGACGGTGTCGCTCTCGGAGGCCATCGCGGCCATGACGCCAACGAGGTAGGAGCCTTCATGTTCGGCAAAGCTGACCTGACGGACGTTGGGCAGGTCGAGCCAGTTCACGTCGATCACGGCGAATTTGGTGTCGGGATAGTCGGGCGCGACGGTCGCCAGCGGATCGGCCATGGCGAAGCCCATGGTGATGATCGGGTTGGCACCGGATTCGGCAAAGCGGCGCAGGGCCTGCTCACGCTGCGCTTCGGACTGCATCTCGATCTCGGCGAATTTGCCGCCGGTTTCTTCGGCCCAGCGGGAGGCACCGTTGAAGGCTGCTTCGTTGAAGCTCTTGTCGAACTTACCACCGAGGTCGAAGATCAGCGCCGGTTCAGCCGCTGCCGCGCCCGCGGTAAGCGCGAGGCCCGCAGCAGCGCCGAGGAATTTCGTCATGAGGGTCATTTGGTGTCTCCCGGGTTGTGGTGTCGGGCGGTCAATCAGATGCTGCCGCCACGGCGTTTGTGGATCATGTGATCAGGTATAATCTAGGGCGCAGGCGGGGGGTAGGGTCAACCGCTTTTTGAGGGCAAGCCGCCCGGATCGCCAGCGTGACCATGGGTCAAGACGCGTTGCAGGATGCAGGCATCCACAGGTGGAACGCCGCTGCGCGCGTAATAGGCACGGCGGGTGGCGATTTGGGCAAAGCCTTGATTATCATAGAGCGCGCGGGCGGGTAGATTATCGGCTGCGACTTCGAGAAAGGCGCTTTCGCAGTCGGCGGGCAGGGCTGCCAGCCAGTCGCGCAGCAGGGCCCGGCCCAGCCCCCGGCGCTGCTGCGCAGGGTCAACGGCAAGGGTCAGCAATTCGGATTCGCCCGCGATGGTGCGGGTCAGGGCAAAGCCGCCGGGGCGGGTGAAAAGCTGCACGAAGGGGCTGTCGAGCAGGCTTGCAAATTCCGCCTCCTGCCACGGCCTGTCTTGGGTGAAGGCCGCAGCATGGAGCGCGGCGAGGGCCGCCGGTGTCACGGCAGCAGAACCGGTGCCGCGTCGCGGGCGGGGGCGGCATCGGCGGGGCGCAGGTAAAGCGGCGCGGGGCGCGGCGGATTGCTGGCAAAGCGGCGCGCGGCGATGAGGGCGATGGCTTCGGCCACAGGCATCGCTGGCGGCTCTCCGCCCGCGCCGATCAGCGGGCCGGTGAAGGCCGGGAGGGCGGCGGCGTCGTGTAGTGCGGGTTCGGAAATGCCGGGGTTGTCAAAGCCTTGCAAGAAAACTTGATCACGGCGGGCATCCACCGCACAGGCACAGGGGCCATCATGGCCTTCGCGCAGCGCGTCAAAGGCATCGACCCCGACCGCTGGAATGCCAAGGCCGAGCGCCAGCCCGCGCGCGGCGGACACGGCGATGCGGATGCCGGTGAAATTCCCCGGCCCGATGCCGACGCCAAGCGCGGTGAGATCGGCATAGACCACGCCCGCTTCGGCCAGCAATTCTTCGCAGAGGACCAGCAGGCGTTCGGCCTGTCCCTTGGTCATCGGCTCGGTACGGGAAGCCAGCATCCGGTCGCCGGACAGCAAAGCGGCCGCGCAATGCGCGGCCGATGTGTCGAAGGCCAGAATCAGTGGCCCTCTTGCGTGATGCTCAGGCAACCGGGCGCACCTCTGTGACCTCGGGGATGTAATGGCGCAGCAGGTTCTCGATGCCCATCTTCAGCGTCAGTGTCGAAGAGGGGCAGCCCGCGCAGGCACCCTGCATGTGCAGATAGACGACGCCGCGCTCAAACCCGTGGAAGGTGATGTCACCCCCGTCTTGCGCCACGGCAGGACGCACGCGGCTGTCAAGCAACTCTTTAATCTGGCCTACGATTTCACCATCTTCGCCGTCATGCGCGGCGTGGCCGGATGTGGGCTGGTGGTCGGAGGCCATGACCGGCTCGCCGGACTGGAAATGCTCCATGATGGCGCCCAGAAGGGCGGGTTTCACATGGTCCCATTCCACCGCATCTTGCTTGGTCACGGTGACGAAATCGGTGCCGAAGAACACGCCGGTCACGCCCTCGACCGCAAACAGCCGTTGGGCCAGCGGGGAGGTTGCCCCGGCTTCGGGGGAGGGGAAATCAGCGGTGCCCATCTCCAGCACGGTCTGACCCGGCAGGAACTTGAGCGTTGCGGGGTTCGGAGTGGATTCGGTCTGGATGAACATGGGGTGTACCTCGCTTTCGGCGTGGCTCCTGATATGCGCCTGCGCGGGCGGCAAGTCAAGGTTTAGAACCGTTCTAAATTGTAGGGCGGTGTGCTGGGGCGGGCCGTAAGGCGATCAGGTGATCGCTTCCAGCCGTTCCTTGCTCAGATCGCCGGGCACGATGGTGATCGGCACGGGCAGGGCACCGGCAGAGCGCGACAATTGCGTGACCAGCGGGCCGGGGCCTTTCTTGCGGTCACCGCTGGCGCCGAGCACCAGAACGCCGATGTCGGGGTCGTCGGACAGCTGCTGGATGATCTCATCCGTGGGTTCGCCCTCGCGGATGATTAACTCAGGGTCGACGCCCTGTTTGTCGCGCATCCATTTGGCGAAGACCTCGAAATGCACCTCGATCCGTTCGCGGGCCTCTTCGCGCATCAGGTCGCCAACGCCGATCCAATGGTTGAACTCTTCGGGCGGGATCACCGACAGGACGGCCACGCCGCCCCCCGTGCGCGCCGCGCGCAGGGCGGCGAAACGCATGGCATTCAAACATTCGGTGCTATCGTCCAACACCACCAGGAATTTCCGCATCAAACCCTCTCTCCGCACCTCCTCCCGGTGCGGTGCGATCATGGCGCGGGCGGGCGGCGCTGGCAATTGCTTTCGCGCGCCGCTGCCGTCCGGGCCTTCAGCCGCGCTGACTTGCGGCCCAATCCCAATACATTTCACGCACCCGGCGTGTGACCGGGTTCTGGTTGTCCCCAGTGCCATATTGCGTGTCGTCAAAGGCGCTGACAGGCGTGACCTTCATCATATTGCCCGACAGAAAGACCTCATCGGCGGCATGGAAATCGTCAAAGCTGAGGACGGTCTCATGCACCTTCATCCCCGCCTCGCGCATGTTCGACATATGCCGCGCACGGGTGATCCCGGCAAGGAAGGTGCCGTTGGGGATGGGGGTGAAGACCTCACCATCCTTGACCATGAAGACGTTGGCGCTGGCGCTTTCGGCGACATTGCCCATGGCATCGGCCACCAGCGCGTTGCCAAACCCTTTGGAGCGCGCCTCGACCATCATGCGGGCGTTGTTGGGGTAAAGGCAGCCTGCTTTGGCGTTAACGACGTTATCCTCCAGCACCGGGCGGCGGAAGCGGGTGCGGGTGAGGGTGGTCGCGGCCTCGGGCAGGGCCATGGGGATGGCCTCAAGGCTGATGGCAAAGCCGGTGGCCCCTTCGCGCGGCACGATGCCCAGTTCGTCACCGGCCAGCGCCCAATACATCGGGCGGATATAGACCGCTTGATCACGCGAATAGCTCTTCAGCCCCTCGCGGCACATCTCAATCATATCCTCGGTCTCAACCGTGGGGGTGATCATCAGCGCGCGGGCCGAGCGGTTGATCCGCGCGCAATGCGCCTCGAGGTCCGGGGCGAGCCCGTCGAACAGCCGCGCCCCGTCGAAAACGGTGGTGCCCAGCCATGCCCCGTGGTCGGCGGCCTTGATGGTGGGCAGATCGCCGTCGTGCCATGCGCCGTTGAAATAGGTCTTGATGTCTGTGCCGGTGGCCATGTGACGATCCTCAGGAATTGCTTCGGTAGATGCCCTCGGGCAGGTTCAGTGCCGCCGTCAGATCGCTCAGCTGCGCGGGGGACAGGGTGATCTTGGCCACACGGTCGGTTCGGGCGTCCCACTGCTCGATCGTGATTTGCCCCGCGAAGGCAGAGACGGTGACGTCCTCGCGCAGGGGGGCGTCGGATTCGTCGATCAGGGTGATGACGGTGGCGTCAAATTCATGCTCGATGGTAAACATGAGGGCACATTAGGCTTTGTGCTCACGAGCGCAAGACAGGCTTTGTGCTCACGAGTGCAAGACAGGGTTTGTGACGCCAAGCGCAAGACCGCCGTGGGGTGTCAAAGCGCCGTGAACGGGGGTGGCGGTGGCAGGGCGTCATGATAGACAGGTGGCTCAAGGACCCCCGAGCGAGGATCAGCTGTGAAATTGTTGAATGCCCTTGGCGCATTTGCCGTCATCGCCCTGCTTTCTGCCTGTGAGGTGGCACCGATCCAAACAGGCCCGATCCCGGTCGACCGGCCGCAGACCACGGGGCAGGCAAGCCCGCGGCTGAGCGCGAGCGCGGCGGCGCGGAGCTTTGTTCAGGTGGTCCGCACGCTTGAACCCGTGGCCGAACGGGAGTGTCGCAATCGGACGACGGGGATGAACTGTGATTTCAATATCGTGGTCGACGACCGCCCCGGCCAACCGGCCAATGCATTCCAAACGCTTGATAAAAATGGCCGCCCCATCGTGGCGTTCACATTGGCGCTGATCGCCGATGCCCGCAACGAAGACGAGCTTGCCTTCGTGCTGGGCCATGAGGCCGCGCATCACATCGCGGGCCATATTGAACGCCAGCAGCAAAACGCCATGGCGGGGGCGGTGATCTTTGCCGGTCTCGCCACGCTGAGCGGGGGCGATGCCAATGCCGTGCGCACGGCGCAGGAATTGGGTGCAGAGGTCGGCGCGCGGCGTTATTCCAAGGATTTCGAGCTTGAGGCCGACGCCCTTGGCACGATCATCACCGCGCGGGCGGGCTATGATCCGCTGAGGGGGGCCGAGTTCTTTACCCGCATTCCCGATCCCGGCGACCGTTTCCTTGGCACCCATCCGCCCAATAACGCCCGGATCGATATCGTGCGGCGCACCATGGCGGGGCTGTAACGCTTTGCGCAAACTGGGTCAGGTGCTGAACGACCGCGGGTCGAAATATGCGGTGTCGGGCTGCCCTGCGCGTGACCGGGCCGAGGTCGATGCCGCGTTGAAAGACCTCAAACGCGACAAGTCCTATGCCAAGGCCACGCATAACACTTGGGCGGTGCTGCTGTCGGATGGCGGCCCGCTCAAAGCCGACGATGGCGAATCCGGCGCGGGCATGGTGATCCTGCGGATGTTGGAGCGCGAGGGGCTGACCGATCATCTGATCGTCGTCACCCGCTGGTACGGCGGCAAACATCTGGGCGGCGACCGGTTTCGCCATGTGCAGACCTGCGTGCGGGCCTATCTGGATGCGCCCGTAGGCTAAAGGCTGAGCGCGATGGCGGCAAAGAAACAGGCCGTGGCGACCAGCACGAAGACGTGCCAGATCGCGTTCTGATAGCGCATGCCGGGATGGGCATAGACCAAGGTACCCGCCGAATAGGTCAGCCCGCCCACGGCCACCAGCGCCAGTGCTGCCCCCGGCAGATTGTGCCACATCGGGTAGATCAGCAGCACCGAGAGCCAGCCCATGCCGAGGTAGAGCGCGAGTGACCCGCGCGCATCGGTGCGCCAGAACCAGAGCTTGGCCACCGCGCCGATCACCGCCAGTGCCCAGACCACGCCGAGGATGCCATAGGCAAAGCCCGAACCGATTACCATCACCAGCGGCGTATAGGTGCCCGCAATCTTGAAATAGATCGCCGCATGATCGACCCGGCCCAGAAAGGCGCGGCTGCGGTCGAAGGGCAAAAGGTGATAGATGGCAGATGCAGTGAAAGAGGCAAGGATGCAGCCTGCGTAGATCGCCGTTGCGGTCAATTGCCCCTCTTGCCCGGCGGCATGGATCATCAAAAGGATGCTGGCGGGAATGGCGAAGCCAAGGCTCAGCACATGCACGGTGCCGTCGGCCAAAGTCTCAGCGATGGAGGTCGGATAGCCCATGACAGAAAGGTAGCAGCGAAACCGCCCTCTGCCATGGGTGACGAAAGGTAAAGCGCAGAGCCCTGTGGATCAGCGCGGTTTGTTGCCGTCGATCCAGCGCGACATCAGGGTTTTGTCTCGAAAACACTCCTGCGGGACATCGCGGCGTTTCAACCGCGCGATGCGTTCGGCAAAGGCGACTTGTTTGGCGGAAGGGTAGGCGGCAAAGGGCCCCTCCAACGCCTGCGGTTTATGGGCGTCGATCCATTCCGAGACCGCCGCGCGATCCGCTTCGATGCCTTTGGGAAGCTCTTCGCCCGTTCGCTTGGCAAGGGACTGGGCGTATTGCATCTGTTTTTCGGTCGCGGGCATGCGGCGGTCGGCCTGTTTGGGCTGCGCGCTATCGCTGCCACGGGGCGGGCGACCTTGCTGCTCAAGGTCGAAGATGCCAGGAAACTGAGGTTGAAAAGACATGTGGTCATTCCTCTGCTACTGCGTTCTACATATAGAACAGAAAGGGAACATGTTCAAGTCTCTCCGCAATCTCGCCCTTCCATGGTGGTATATCTAGTAGCGGGGGTGTTTTGTTCCGCAATATCTGTGATGCATCCGCTATCGTAGCTGTTCCGCCGCCTCTGCGATCAGTTCCGCCGTCTTCACCATGCGCGCGGGCAGGGGGCGCCCGCGCCGGGAGGCGAGCCAGAGGTCATGCCAACGCCGCTTGGGCAAAGGCAGCAGCCTGAGCCGGTCCTTGGCGGCAAAGGTTTCGACCCCGCTGCGGGGCAAAAGCGTATAGCCCACGCCCCGCGCCACTGCCGCTGGGATCTGGCCGATCTGGTTCACATAGCCACGCAGGCGCATCCGGTCGGCCCCCGGATAGCTTTCCGGGAAATTGAGCTGGAGCAGATCGTCGGCATAGGCGAAGCCATCGGGGTGGGCGATGAAGCCCCGGCTTTCGAGATCGGCAAAACTTTCTATCCGTTCCAATGCATTAACCGGCAGCACGAGGCAAAGTTCCTCGCGCCCCAGATGCCGGGCCTCTAACCTTGCGTGGGCAGGGTCATCGGCCAGCACGCCCAGATCAAACCGCCCATCGAGCAGCCCGGCGCGGATCGTGGCTTGGGGGGCGGCTTCGAGATGAAGGGAGAGGTCGGGCGCTTGGGCCATCCACTCCAGCAGCAGCGGCTGAAGCAGCATGGCGAAACTGCCGGAGCAGGCGATATGCACCACGCCCCGGTCGGGCAGGTCGGTCGCGATGCGTTCGCGCAGGCGCTGCTCTTCGCGGCGGCGGGCAAGGCCGGTTTCAAACAGCGCTTCGCCCGCCGGGGTCAGGGTGAAACTTTTGCCATCGCGCGCGATCAGCGGCTGGTCCAACTGGTCTTCCAGCTTGCGCAGATGCTGCGACACCCCCGGCTGGGTCATGTTAAGCCGCTGCGCCGTGTGGGTGAAATGGCCGGTCTCGCAAAGGGTGGTGAAGGTCTCAAGCCAGGTGGCGTTCAGCATGACAAACGGTTCGTTATGATTTCTATGAGATTTGATAATTTCACATGTGGGGTGCGCCTGTCTATCTCAACCTCAATGCAAACAGGAGACCGCATATGACCACCCCCCGTACCTTTTCCCACATCGGCCTGTCCGTGCCGGACCTCGACGCTGCCGTAAAATTCTATTCCGAAGTTCTTGGGTTCTATGTCGTGATGCAGCCCACCGAAGCGGTGGAAGAAGACACCGCCATCGGCGTCATGTGCACCGATGTCTTCGGCCCCGGTTGGGGATCGCTGCGCATCGCCCATTTGGCGACAGCGGATGGCATCGGGATCGAAATCTTCGAGTTCCCCGGCAACTACGCCCCCGAAGAAAAGTTGGAGCATAAGCGCCACGGCACCTTCCACTTCGCCATCCAAGACCCTGATGTCGAAGGTCTGCTGGAGCGGATCATCGCGGCGGGCGGCAAGCAGCGGATGCCGGTACGGGAGTATTTCCCGGGCGAGAAACCCTACCGCATGGTCTATGTCGAAGACCCCTTCGGCATCGTCTTCGAGCTTTACAGCCACAGCTATGAGCTGACCTATTCGGCAGGCGCTTACGCCTGAGAGAAACCCGCGGGGGCGTCAGGTGATCTGACGCCCCCAAAGATCGTATTCGCCCGCCTCTTCGACTTCGACGGTGACGATATCGCCGACCTTGAGGTTCTGGAAATCCTCGTCGATGAAGAGATTGCCGTCGATCTCGGGCGCGTCGGATTTGGTGCGGCAGGTGGCGGCGTCTGCGTCGATCTCATCCACGATCACGTCGAGGTGTTTGCCGACCTTGGCGGCGAGCTTGGCCTCGGAAATGGCCTGCGCCTTTTCCATGAAGCGCTCCCAACGGTCTTGCTTGATCTCGGGCGCCACATGATCCGGCAGCGCGTTCGACCGCGCGCCTTCGACGTTTTCGTATTGGAAGCATCCGACCCGGTCGAGCTGCGCCTCGTCCAGCCAATCGAGCAGGGTCTGGAACTCCGCCTCCGTCTCACCCGGGTAGCCGACGATGAAGGTCGAGCGCAGGGTGATGTCGGGGCAGGTGGCGCGCCATGCGGCGATCTCATCGAGGGTTTTCGAGGCGGCGGCGGGGCGGGCCATGCGTTTCAGCACGTCCGGATGCGCGTGCTGGAATGGAATGTCGAGGTAGGGCAGCACCAGCCCCTCGGCCATCAGCGGGATCAGCTTGCGCACATGCGGGTAGGGGTAGACGTAGTGCAACCGCACCCATGCGCCGAGGGAGCCGAGATCCCGCGCCAGATCGGTGATATGGGCGCGGTGGCCGCGGTCCTCGGCGTGTTTGATGTCGACCCCGTAGGCCGAGGTGTCTTGGCTGATGACCAGCAGTTCCTTGACGCCGTTGTCGACAAGCCGCTCGGCCTCGCGCATCACCGCATGGGCGGGGCGCGATTGTAGGCGGCCCCGCATGTCGGGGATGATGCAGAACTTGCACTTGTGGTTACAGCCTTCGGAAATTTTCAGATAGCTGTAGTGCCGTGGGGTGAGCGAGACCTGCTGCGCGGGCAGAAGGTCGATGAAAGGATCGGGCGCGGGCGGCACCGCGCCATGCACCGCGTCGAGCACCTGTTCGTATTGATGCGGGCCGGTGACGGCGAGAATGCGGGGGTGATGTTCGCGGATGTAGTCCGGCTCGGCCCCCAGACAGCCGGTGACGATCACCTTGCCATTTTCGGTCAGCGCCTCGCCAATGGCATCGAGGCTTTCGGCCTTGGCGCTGTCGAGAAACCCGCAGGTGTTCACGATCACCGCATCGGCGCCCGCGTAATCGGGCGAAACGCCATAGCCCTCGGCGCGGAGCCGGGTCAGGATGCGTTCGGAATCGACCAATGCCTTGGGACAGCCGAGGCTGACCATGCCGATGGTCGGCTGGCCAGGGCGGGCGGGATCGCTGATCTTCGCCTGCGGGGCGAGGTCGGGGCGCAGATTGGGTGGGTTTGTGCTCATGGCTTGCGCTATAAGGCAAGCGGATGAGCGGGGAAAGAGCCGCCGGGCAGGAGGAGAGAGCCATGAGATGGATTATAAGGGTCATCGGCGCGCTGTTGCTGATCGTCGTGATCATGCTGGGGGCGCTGTTCCTGCTGCCCGGCGAACGGATCGCGCGGATCGCCAGTGAGCAACTCAGCCGGATGACCGGGCGGGAGGTGTCGATCACCGGCGATGTAGGCGTGACGCTCTGGCCGGTGCTGGGGGTGACCGCGGGCGGGCTTGAGGTCGGCAATGCCGATTGGACCGACAAGGGCGCGCTGCTGACGGCGGCCAACGCGGCGATTGGGGTGGATGCGGGCGCGCTTTTGCGCGGTGAGATACGCATCACCAATATCGCGGCGCAAAGCCCGGTGATCCGGTTGGAGCAACGTCTTGATGGGCGCGCAAGTTGGCAGTTCACCGACAGCGCCAGCGGCGCGCGGATCGAGACCGAGAGCGCGCCGAGCGCCAGCCGCCGCCCGCTGAGTATTCAGAAACTGACGGTGACCGATGCCACGCTGATCTATGACGCCGAAGGGGCGGATCTGCTGCGCTATGACGGTGTCAATCTGGCGCTGGACTGGCCCGAGCGGGGCGGGGCGGCGGAGATCACGGCCAGCATGGCGCCAGCGGGCGAGCCGGTTAAGCTTGCTGCGCGGATCGAAGGATTTGCGGATTTTCTGGAGGGCGGCGTGCAGCCGCTGCGGGCAGAGGTCACTACGGGCGGGGGTGAAGCCCTGTTCGACGGGCGCGGCGCGCTCAACGGGGCGCTGGCGGGGGATATCCGGATCGACAGCCCCGATACGGCGCGGTTTCTAGCGTCGCTCGGCGCGGGCGCTGTGACGCTGCCGCGCGGTTTGGGCCGGTCGGTCGATCTGCGCTCTGGGCTGACCCTGACGGCGGATCGGCGTCTGTCGTTGCGCAATCTCGCGGTGGATTTGGGCGGCAACAGCCTGACCGGGCAGGCCGATCTGGCCCTGAACGGCACGCCGCGGATCACCGCAAACCTGCGGACCGGGGCGCTGGACCTTTCGGCCCTGTCCGAGGAAACCGGTGAGACGAAAGGCGCCGACAGCACCGCTACGGCGGAGACAGAGGGCTGGTCCCAGCAAGAGATCAACGCCGACTGGCTCGCCGCCTTTGACGGGAACATCACCCTGAGCGCGGAAAGCATCGATCTGGGGCAGCTCGACCTCGGCCCCACCCGCGCTGTGCTGCGCAATGACCGTTCGCGGATGGTCTTTGATCTGCAGGATATGAACGCCTATGGCGGCAAGGTTGCGGGGGAATTTGTGATGAATAACCGCGATGGCCTGTCCGTGGGCGGCGAGCTGCATGCGCAGAACGTGCAGATGCGCGACCTGCTGGAGGATACCGCCGGGGTGACGCGCTTTACCGGGGCGGGCGATGCGGAACTGTCGTTCCTTGGGTCGGGGCAATCGGTGGACGCGATCATGCGCTCGCTCAGCGGTTCTGGCGCGCTGACCATGGGGCGCGGCACGATTGCAGGGATCGACTTGGATGCGCTGCTCGGCTCCGTCGATGCCGAAGGCGGCGGCACGGTGTTCGATTCCGTGGAGGCGACGTTCGAGATCGCCAAGGGCGTCTTGCGCAACGACGATCTGCTGATGCTGCTGCCGAACTTCAACGCGACGGGGGCAGGGCAGGTCGATCTGGGGGCGCAGAGGCTGGACTATACGGTCACGCCCAAGGCGCTGCGCGTCAATGCGTCGCGCGGTGGGCTGGCGGTGCCGGTGCGGATCAGGGGGCCATGGGCGGACCCTGAGATCAAGGCCGACCTGCGCGCCGCGATCGACCTGAACTTTGCCGAGGAAAAGCAGCGGGCCGAGGATGTTGTGCGCCAGAAGATACAGGAGGAATTGAACATCGCACCCGACGACAACCGCTCGACCGAGGATATCGTGAAGGGTGAGTTGGAGAATGCGGTCAGACGCGAGTTGTTCAAACTCTTCGACTAGGCGCCCCCCGCCGCCCCCTGCCGGCGCTTGGCGAAACTCATGGTGGCGTAGGCGGGCGGGCTGCGGTAAGGCTGACGCGACATTCTAGGAGAGGCGCAATGGCCAACGATCTTTTCAACAGCTTCATGACCGGCCCCGACGAACAGGGCCGTTTCGGCGATTTCGGCGGGCGCTTTGTCTCGGAAACGCTTATGCCGCTCATTCTTGAGCTGGAAGAACAATATGAGAAGGCCAAGACCGACGACAGTTTCTGGGCCGAGATGCACGACCTCTGGACCCATTACGTTGGCCGCCCCAGCCCGCTTTATCACGCCGAACGGCTGACCGAGCATCTGGGCGGTGCCAAGGTCTATATGAAACGTGACGAGTTGAACCACACCGGCGCGCATAAGATCAACAACGTGCTGGGGCAGATCATCCTTGCCCGCCGCATGGGCAAGAAACGCATCATCGCCGAGACCGGGGCGGGCCAGCACGGTGTGGCCACGGCGACGGTCTGCGCCAAGTTCGGCCTGAAATGCGTGGTCTACATGGGCGCGCATGACGTGGAGCGTCAGGCCCCCAACGTTTTCCGCATGCGCCTTTTGGGCGCCGAGGTGGTGCCGGTGACGTCGGGCCGCGGCACGCTGAAGGACGCGATGAACGACGCGCTGCGCGACTGGGTGACCAATGTGCGCGACACTTTCTACTGCATCGGCACCGTGGCCGGGCCGCACCCCTATCCGGCGATGGTTCGCGACTTCCAGTCGATCATCGGCAAGGAAGTCCGCACCCAGATGGAAGAGGCCGAGGGCCGTCTGCCCGACACAGTGATCGCGGCCATCGGTGGCGGCTCTAACGCCATGGGGCTGTTCTACCCCTTCCTCGACGACAAATCGGTGAACGTCATCGGTGTTGAGGCCGGCGGCAAGGGCGTGGACGAGAAGATGGAGCATTGCGCCTCGCTCACCGGCGGGCGGCCGGGCGTGCTGCATGGCAACCGCACCTATCTGTTGCAGGACGACGACGGGCAGATCCTTGAGGGTTATTCGATCTCTGCCGGGCTCGACTATCCCGGCATCGGCCCTGAGCATTCTTGGCTGCATGACATCGGCCGGGCGCAATATGTCTCGATCACCGACCGCGAGGCACTGGAGGCGTTCCAGCTGTGCTGCGCGCTGGAAGGGATCATCCCGGCGCTGGAGCCGAGCCACGCGCTGGCCCATGTGCTCAAGATCGCGCCAGAGCTGCCGAAAGACCACCTGCTGGTGATGAACATGTGTGGCCGGGGCGACAAAGACATCTTCACCGTCGCCCGTGCATTGGACTTCGACATGGGTGAATTCGCCTAAATTCCCATCCGAATCCGAGCCGAGTTTGACGGGTCCGCGTGAAAACGCGGGCCCGTTTTTTATGCGGCGCCCCGCTGCGCGTGATTTGCGCATAAACTTTGGGCAGGGGGCGAACTTCTTTGCCGAAAAAGCACGAAAAAACTTTCACATCGCGAAAAGACCGGCTAGCCTTTCTGTGCAGCCCGCGCGCCTGCCCGCGAAACCCCGTTTCGCCCTTGAAGGCTTGACGCTAAGGCAATCCACCCCCGTATTTCGCGCCCGATTGGCTTCGTAAACCAAAGTTTATGACGCTCTTACAGGGGTTTAGATCGGACGATTTAAACCCGGGACAGATAGCCAATCCCCCCTCGAATGCCCTTTTCCCTGTCATCCCAACGACGCCGCGTCACCGATGAGCGGCTCGCAACCCAACCCGGGACTGAAAGGAACACGATATGAAAAACGCATTCGCAACCGCCACACTGATCCTTGCCACAGCAGGCACCGCCGCTTTCGCACAGGGCATGGAAGGCCAGCAGGTCGGCTATACCGCAGATCACGCAGATGCCGCCTATTCGACACGCAACGTCACTTCCGACGCTCTAAGCTTTGACGATCTGCGCGCCGAAACACCTGCCGAGGCAACAGCGACCGTATTCGTCACCACACAAGACGCACAAGAAGATGGCCGTTTCGTCCGCTAAACGCGGGCCACGGCTCCTCCCCCTAACTTTCTCCCCCGAAAGGCTAAAACGATGAAAAAGACACTCGCAACAACCGCACTGATCCTCGCCACCGCAAGCACCGCTGCTTTCGCTCAAGGCATGGAAGGCCAGCGCATCGGCTATAACGACAAGACCGACAATGGCGTTTCCTACTCCAGCCGCAGCGAAGCCGTGGATGAGACCAAACTGGAAATCTTCCAAGACGGTATCCTGCGCGCCGAAGACCTCTCCGACGTGACCATCACCGTCTTCCCGACCGCGCAGAGCGACGCTTCGGTCAACCGTTTCCCGCGCTGATTACTGCGCGACCCTAACTTTCTCCCGAAAGGACACGACATGAAAAAGACACTCGCAACCACCGCCCTGATCCTTGGCACAGCAGGCTCCGCCGCTTTCGCACAGGGCATGGAAGGCCAGCAAATCGGCTATAACGACAAAGCTAATGCAGGCGTTTCCTACGCCAGCCGCAACGACGCGGTCGACAATGTGAAACTGGACATCTTCAACAACGGCACCTTCCGCGCAGAAGACACATCTGACGTGACCGTCACCGTATTCCCCGCCGCGCAAGACGCCGAGAAAGTGAACCGTTTCCCGCGCTGATATCGGCCTGATGCCTGCTAAGGCATTGCGGTAAAACAGTCTTCCGGCCAGCCAAGCAACCCTGAACTGGCCTCAAGAGAATGCACTCGCCCCCCGGGGCGGGTGCCAAATCACTAAGGGTTGATCAAGGCGCATGTCCGCCATCCCTTGCACTTCGGTGCGCCGCGGTTAAATACGGCGAACACCAAGGCAAGGCTTCACCATGAATAATAAGAAAAAGATCGCACTGTGGGTTATCGCCGCTCTACAGTTCAACGCCACTGTCTATTTCGTGCTCGTTTTTGCACTGGAGGGGCGGGGCGTAACGCTTTTCGGCACCCCGCTGGCTGATATTGGTCCGAACAAGGGCATTCAGGTTTTGGGCCTGATTCTCGGGGTCGTTCTGGGCTGGATGGCACTGCGGATGAGCCTCCAGCGGGCCGAGCGGGCAGAGACGGCACTGCGTCATTGTACGGTGGAATTCGCCGATGTGCTCGAAGAACACTTTCGCGAATGGCACCTCACCCCGGCAGAGCGGGACGTGGCGATTTTCCTGACTAAGGGTTTGAATACACGCGATATTGCCGAGATGCGCGGCACTTCCGAAGGCACCGTAAAGGCGCAGACCAATGCGATTTACCGCAAGGCGGGCGTGACCGGGCGGACCCAGCTTCTCAGCACCTTTATCGAAGACTTGATGGACGATTCCCTGATGCCGCGTCCCAAGTCGAAACTGCATCTCTGCCACGCGGCCTAAGGGCGGCGTGGCGCCTTAGCGCGTCAGTTCCAGAATATCGAAATCGCTTTCCACTGCCGGTGACGGGAACAGCAGCCGTGCGCGTTTAGGGCCGACCCGCTGGAACACGGCCACGTCGCTTTGTACTTTGCCGCCTGAGGTGAAATCTTCGGGCAGATCGGCATAATCGGGCGGGGTTTCGCCCCGCACATAGCCCACCCCGGCATAGATCGCGCGGCCTTCGCGCAGGGTGATCTCCCCCTTGGTGAGCTGCGATCCGGTGAGCTTTTCAAAGGTGAAGCCACGATCACTGGCGGTAAAGCGACATTTGAACGGGCTATAGGCCACGAGCGGGCTGATCCCGCCCAGTTTGATCGTGCGGCAGGACCAATCGCCCTGCAAATCTGCGGAGAATGCGACCTGAGGTTTGCCGGAAAGCGCACGGGTCAGCGCCGCCACATCCCCGGCGTCGCCACCGTTCAGTGCTTGCATCATGGCATCGCCAAAAGCGGCATCGAAACCGTCGAGGCGCGCGCTGTCGGCGGGGCGAAGCGTGGTTTCTGCCCAAGCCGTGACGGGCAAAAGCAGCAGGAGGGGTAAGAGACGTAGGCGCATGGTTAATCCTCGCTCTGGTCGATGGCATGGTCGCGCAATACCTCCAGCGGCACGATATCAAGCGCGCGCAGATGCGTGGCGGCCAGATGCACCCGCGGGGCGCAGCCCTCATCCGCGGCTTGTAGGAACCGCGCGGCACAAAGGCACCATGCGTCGCCCGGTTTCAGCCCGGCAAAGCCGAACTCGGGGCGCGGGGTGCTGAGGTCATTGCCGACATATTTCGAATAGGCCAGAAATTCCGCCGTCATCACCGCGCAGACCGTATGGCTGCCCTGATCCTGCGCGCAGGTGTTGCAATGGCCATCGCGGAAGAACCCTGTCACCGGGTCCGCCCCGCAGATCACCAGCGGTTGGTTCAGGACGTTGATGCTGTCATCGGGTGTCATATCTTCCCTTTCTGCTTCAGGTCCCGCCCGAGACGGAGGCTGCGATCTCGCGGAAAATCTCTACGTTCTTCGCGGCGACCCCGGCCTCACGGAATTTTCGGTCGGCGGCATTGGTGGCGATGACCACATCGCGGGCGCTGTCGACATAGATGTACTGCCCATAGATGCCGCGCGCCATATATTCCCCCTCGGGCGCGCCCTGCGGGATCCACCATTGGTAGCCATAGCCGATGCGCCCCTCGGCGGTGGGGGCGGTGGGGCTGGTTGATTCTGTTACCCAGTCTTCGGGCACGATTTGCTGGCCGTTCCATTCCCCACCTTGGGCGAACATCTGGCCGAAACGGGCATAGTCGCGCGTGGTCATATTGAGGCCCCCGAGCACGAAGGCGGTGCCGGAGCCATCGACGATGTAATAGGGCGCATGTTCCAGCCCCAACGGCGCGATGACCTTCTCGCTCAGCAACTCGGGCACGCTGCCCCCGGTGGCACCGCGCACGACCATGCCGATCACATGGGTGTCGATCGACACATATTGCCACTGGCTGCCCGGCGTGGTGAAGGTCTCGGACAATTCGGTGGTGAAATCGTCGAGCTTGCCGCCAAGCGCCACCACCCGGCCCATTCGGTTGATGTCCGAATCGTAGTCCAGATAATCTTCGTCAAAGGTGACGCCGCTGGCCATATGCAGCACGTTGCGCAGGCTGGCCCCGTCATAGGCGCTGCCCTTCAGGCTGGGGGCATATTTGTTCACCGGATCGTCGAGGGATGCGATCTGGCCCTCCTCTAGCAGGATGCCTACCAGCGCCGAAAGATAGCTCTTCGCCACCGACCAGCTGATGCGGCGGTCCTCGGGGCCGGTGCCTTTGAAGTAGTTCTCATAGACGATGGCGCCGTCTTTCAGCACCACCAGCGCGGTCACGTCACGGGCCGCGATCCAGTCGTCCACCGCCTCGGGCAGTTCGGTTTCGGGGCCATAGGGAAGCTCGGTCGTCAGCCCGTCCCCGCGCGAAACGGGGGCGGAGAGGAAAGCACCGTCCATATGGCTGAAGTTGTGCACGATCTTCTCTTCGGAGAAGAGAGAGTTCACCGCCAAGAGCCGTTCGATCTCTTCCCGCTTCCAAAGGCCGATGACAATGGCCGCCAGCAAAAGCGCCAGCAAGATCCGGCCCAGCCATTTTCCAAATGTATGCATGATATTCCCCCTGTTGGCCCGCAGTGAACCACGGCGTGGGGGCGGGGGCCAGCCCGACATTGCGTCAGGAGGGGCGTCAGCAGGGGCGTGAGGCCAAAAGCGTCAGCGGAAGCGGTCCATCAGCTTTTGCAGCGGCGATTGGGGGTCTGCCTCCGGCTCGGGTTTGCTGGGGGCGGGCTTTGGCTGGGCTTTGGTGGGTTTCTTAGGCCCCTTGCTGCCGGTGCCCGAGCGGGGCGGGGCCACGCGCAGCGCCACGGCATTCATAAACCGCCCGGTGTCGCCCCGTGCAAGATCCGCCGCCCCGTCCGAGACGCCGCGCAGCACATCGTCCAGCCAACCTTCGTCTGCTTTGGGAAAGTCGCGCAGCACATAGCCCGCTACCGCGTCCTTATGGCCGGGGTGGCCGATGCCCATGCGCACGCGGTCGTAGTCCGCCCCGATATGCGCGTGGATCGAACGCAGCCCGTTGTGGCCTGCATGGCCGCCGCCGGTCTTGCATTTGACCTTACCGGGGGCGAGGTCCAATTCGTCATGAAAAACAATCACATCGGCGGGGTCGATCTTGTAGAACTTCATCGCCGCCTGCACCGACTGGCCGGAGTTGTTCATAAAGGTTTCGGGTTTGAGCAGCACCGCCCGGTCAGAGCCGAAACGCCCCTCGCTGACGCTGCCCTGAAACTTGCCCTTCCACGCAGAGAACCCGTGATCTTCGGCAATGCGGTCCAGCGCCATGAAGCCGATGTTGTGACGGTTGCGGGCATATTTCGCGCCCGGATTGCCAAGGCCGACGATCAGTTTCATGGGCGGGGTCTCCTGTAGTTTCGTCTATCTTAACAAGCGGGGCGGGAGAATGTCCCCAAGGTCGCCGGAATTTTTTGCAAATTCCGGGGCGATTTCTTTGAAAGAAATCGGGCCCCAAACGCAAAACGGGGCCGCGTGATGCGACCCCGTTTCAGCACAGCCTTGCGGCGCGCTATTATTCACCGTCGGGCGGGCCCATTTCGGTTGTCGGCACTTCGTCCGCTGCCGTGTCGTCATCGTCGCCATCCGATGCTGCCAGACCAGCAGGTGCAGAGATCGTGGCGACGACGAAGTCGCGGTCGATCGTGGGTTTCACACCTTCGGGCAGGTCGACGCGGCTGATGGTCGCGCTGTCGCCGATTTCGAGGCCGGTGATGTCGACGGTCACATGCTCGGGGATGTCCGCGGCGGTGACGACCAGTTCAACTTCCGGACGGACCAGAGTGAGCACGCCACCCTTTTTCAGGCCGGGGCATTCTTCTTCGCCTTTGACGTCGACGTTGATGAACAGGTTGATCTTGGTGGTCCGCTTGAGGCGCATCAGGTCGATGTGCGTGGGTAGGTCCTTGACAACGTGGCGCTGAACGTCGCGGCAGATCACACGAACGTCGTCGTGGCCTTCAACCTTGAGGTTGAACAGGGTCGCTTTGAAGCGGCCTGCGCGCAGCTTTGTCAGCAGCTTGTTGAAGGGGATGTTGATCGGCAGCGGTTCTTTGTCGCCACCAAATACGATACCAGGAACCATGCCGTCACGACGTGCTTGGCGAGCGGCGCCCTTGCCTGTCCCCGCGCGTACCTGGGCTTCAAGATCAGGAATCTCTCCGGCCATTTTAGTCTCCAAATTTGTTAGGGCGGGAATCCTCCAAGGCTGTATTCCCGCGTGAAGCCGCGCGTATAGACCGGTTTTGCCCGGCTGGAAAGGGCAAAAGGGCGGGGGCGGCGCTATTCCTGTGGCGTGCGCAGATAGCCGTCCGCCGCCATGAGCCGGTCATAGAGGGCGAACTCCTTGGCGCGTGCGGCGCGCAGGCGGGATTCGACCTCCTGCGACAGGGGCGCGGGCAGATCGGGGGAGACGTTCTTGGGCTTGAGCTTGACCTCCCGCCCCAGTCTTTCGGCCAGAAAATCGCGAAAGGCCGGTTGGCGTTCATAGGCGAAGAGGTGCTCGACCAGCAGGTCGCCATGGTCAGAGGTCAGAAAGGAAAACTGGCTGCCGATCTGCGCGCGGGGCGGGGGCGTGTCGGAAATGACTTCAAGCGCGAAGTCCTCGAAACTCAGCCCCTTGGTGCTGAGCGGTTTGCCATCCAACCGGGGCTGGCTGCGGTAGCGATACCAGCTTCGGATTTGCTCGACAGGGTTGCGCATCACCGCCAAAGCCTCGGGGGAGGCCGAGAAGGTTTCCTGCAAAAAGGGCAGAACGCGCCGCCGATAACGCAGGGCAGTCACATGTTTGCGCCCCCGCGAAAAGATGATCTCGGCCTCGGGTTTCAGCGCCATTTCGACAGCGGTGGTCCCGGTTTTTGGCGTGGCGAGAAAGGTAAGGTTGCGGCTGAGAAAGATCAGCATGTGCCCGGATCGCGCGGCCGTTCCTGCCAATCGCCGCCGAAGTTGCGCGGGATCAGTAGGTTGTGCCGTCCGAGGTTGGCGATTTGCGTCTCTCCGCAGAGCGCCATGGTAAGATCCAACTCGCGGTGGATCACCTCTAACGCGCGGGTTACGCCCGGCTGCCCCATCGCGCCCAGCCCGTAGATGAAGGCGCGCCCGATGTAAGTGCCCTTGGCCCCCATGGCCATGGCTTTGAGCACGTCTTGACCCGAGCGGATACCGCCATCGAGATGCACTTCGATCTGGTCGCCCACCGCGTCGAGGATCTCTGGCAGCATACGGATCGAGCTTAGCGCCCCATCGAGCTGCCGCCCGCCGTGGTTGCTGACGATGATCGCATCGGCCCCGACTTTCAGCGCCATGCGCGCATCCTCGGCATCCAGAATGCCCTTGAGGATGACCTTGCCGCCCCATTGCTCTTTGATCTTGGCAATCTTGTCCCAATCGAGAGAGGGATCGAACTGCTCCGCCGTCCAAGCACCAAGGTCGGCGTTGTCGGTGACCCCATGCACATGGCCCACGATATTGCCGAAATGCCGCCGCTTCGCGCCCAGCATCTCGCGCCCCCAGCCCCATTTGGTGGCGAGGTTGGCAAGCGTTTTGACCGTCAGTTTGGGCGGGGCGGAAAGGCCGTTTTTCAGGTCTTTGTGCCGCTGTCCGAGAATTTGCAGATCGAGCGTGATGACGAGGGCCGAACAGTTCGCGTCCTTCGCGCGCTGAATCAGGCGGCTGACATAGTCCTGATCGCGCATGGTATAGAGTTGAAACCAAAACGGTTTCGTCGTCGCCTCTGCTACATCTTCGATGGAATTGATGGACATGGTCGAGAGGGTGAAGGGCACGCCAAAGGCTTCGGCTGCGCGCGCGGCTTTGATTTCTCCGTCGGCGCATTGCATCCCCGTCAGGCCCACGGGGGCGAGGGCCACCGGCATGGCCACGTCTTCGCCGATCATCTGCGTTGCGGTGCTGCGCCCCGACATATCCACGGCAACCCTCTGGCGCAGGCGGATTTGGTCAAAGTCGCTGCAATTCTCGCGGAAAGTCTGCTCGGTCCAGCTGCCCGATTCCGCGTAGTCGTAGAACATCTGCGGGACGCGGCGTTTGTAGATACGTTTGAGGTCGTCGATGCTGGTGATGACGGGCATGGGCCACCTGTGCTGAATGGGTTAACTTTTGGTAGCAACTGGTGGGGGGCTTGGCAATTGGGAAGGCTGCGGCGACGAAAAAGCCCGCGCGGCCAGTGAGGCAGCGCGGGCTTGGGGTCGTTTCCCAAGGCGAGGGGGGGGTTACGCTGAATGCGCCCCGTCGGCCAGTGATTTCACAAAGCCCAGCACATCCTCTGCGCTGTCGCCATTGGCGATCCGGCTGACGATGGCCGAGCCGATCACCACACCGTCGGCCACCTCGGCGATGGCGCGGGCTTTCTCGGGCGTGTTCACGCCAAAGCCCACGATGACAGGCAGGCCGCTGGCCTTTTGGATGCGCGCCACCTCGGGCGAGACGTCCGCGGCATTGGCTTCGGCCGAGCCGGTGATGCCGGTGATCGAGACATAATAAACGAAGCCGGAGGTGTTCTGCACCACGCGCGGCAGGCGCTTGTCGTCGGTCGTCGGTGTGGCAAGGCGGATGAAGTTCAACCCGGCGTCCTGCGCGGGCAGGCAAAGCTCGATGTCTTCTTCGGGCGGCAGATCGACCACGATCAGCCCGTCGATCCCGGCGTCTTTGGCCTCTTCCAGGAACGTCTCGACGCCCATGGAATAGATCGGGTTGTAATAGCCCATCAGCACGATCGGGGTCGTTTCGTCACTTTCGCGGAAGGCGCGGACCATTTCCAGCGTGCGGTTCAGCGTCATGCCCCCTTCGAGGGCGCGTTGACCGGCAAGCTGGATCGTCGGGCCATCGGCCATCGGATCGGTGAAGGGCAGGCCAAGTTCGATGATGTCGACCCCGGCAGCGGGCAGGCCGCGCACGATTTCCAGCGAACGGTCGAAATCCGGGTCGCCCGCCATCACATAGGAGACAAACGCCTTCTTGCCGCGGGCGCGGAGGTCTTCGAATTTGGCGTCGATACGGGTCATGTGGCTTGCCTCATTTGGTGCTTTCCTCGGCAATGCCGAATGTCGCGGTGAAAATCAATCCACCGCGGGGCAGGGGGCGGCAAAATTCGCCTCCCGTGGGCGCCTATGGCACGCCGCGCTCTTCCATTTTGCGCAAAGCCTCCTATCTGATGGGCCATGAATTATGTACTCGCCCTTTTCCTGCCGCCGCTGTCGATCCTGCTGATCGGACGGCCCATCCTGTCCATCGTGGTCTTCTTGATCTGGCTGCCCGCGATCATCTTCTCGGGCGGGTTGACGCATCCGATGTTCATCCTGCTGGCGTGGATTCTGATCTATCAGGCGCATCAGGACCGACGCGCGCGCTGAGCCTTGCGCTTTGCGGCCCTTACCCCTAACACACGCGCAGCTTTTATAGGGGTATCGTCATGGGTTTCAAAATGGGCATCGTCGGTCTGCCGAACGTAGGCAAATCGACCCTTTTCAACGCGCTGACCCGCACCGCTGCGGCGCAGGCGGCGAATTTTCCGTTCTGCACCATCGAGCCCAATGTCGGCGAGGTGGCGGTGCCCGATGCGCGGCTCGACAAGCTGGCCGAGATCGCGAGTTCGAAAAGCATCATCCCTACGCGCATGACCTTCGTCGACATCGCCGGTCTGGTGAAAGGCGCGTCGAAAGGCGAAGGTCTGGGCAACCAGTTCCTCGCCAACATCCGCGAAGTCGACGCCATCGCCCATGTGCTGCGCTGTTTTGAAGATGGCGACGTGACCCATGTCGAAGGCCGCGTTGACCCCGTGGCCGATGCCGAGACCATCGACACCGAGCTGATGCTCGCCGATATCGAGAGCATCGAAAAACGTTTGCAAAACATCGTTCGCAAGGTGCGGGGCGGTGACAAGGAAGCGGTCCAGCAAGAGCGTCTGATGCGCATGGCGCTGGAAGCGCTGGAAGACGGCAAGCCCGCCCGCGTGGTCGAGGTCGATGAAGATGACGCCAAGGCTTGGCGCATGCTGCAACTGCTGACCACCAAACCGGTGCTCTATGTCTGCAACGTGGGCGAATCCGAGGCCGCCGAGGGCAATGAACATTCCGCCAAAGTCGCCGAGATGGCCGCCGCACAGGGCAATTCCCATGTGGTGATCTCAGCCCAGATCGAGGAAGAGATCAGCCAGCTCGAAGCCGAAGAGGCCGAGATGTTCCTCGAAGAAATGGGTCTGAAGGAAGCCGGGCTCGACCGGTTGATCCGCGCGGGCTATGAGCTTTTGCACCTAGAGACCTATTTCACCGTCGGCCCCAAAGAAGCGCGTGCTTGGACCATCAAGTCCGGCACCTCCGCGCCCAAGGCGGCGGGGGTCATCCATGGTGATTTCGAAAAGGGTTTCATCCGCGCCGAGACCATCGCCTATGATGATTTCGTAAGCCTCGGCGGTGAGGGGCCTGCTAAAGAAGCAGGCAAGATGCGGGCTGAAGGCAAGGGCTATATCGTCAAAGACGGCGACGTGCTGCACTTTCTGTTCAACACCTGATCAGCGGGGCAGGGGCCGTGGCCTCCGCCCACATAAAAAGCCCGGCAGCGCGCGCTGCCGGGCTTTTTGTTTGTTAGGGCAACAACTTACTTGCTGTCGTTGCCCGGGCCAAAGCCACCGTAGACATAGCCTTCACCGGGGCTGCGCAGGGCGTTGCGCGTGCTCATCACGGTGTCGCGGTTCTTGTCGGTGTCGGCGGTGTTCAGCATGATGTCGTTCGCCTTGGTCGAGGCATGCGGGTTCCGCATACGGTCGCTGTTACCATAGACGTCGCTCGCGTCGGCGTTCACCGAAGTGTCGAGGAAAATGTCGTTGTGACGGGTGGAGTTGTCGGCAACGGCAGCGGTCGAGATCAAAGCGGCGGCGGCGGTGGTCATGATGAGTTTCATAGCGTGTTCCTTCAGGTTTCTGTTAAATCGCGTCATTGCGATGTCATCGTTTGTGGTGAAGTAACGGGCGCTCCGCCGTGAAAGTTTCGCTGCGGTTGCGAGTTTGGGGATAGGGCGGGGCGTTTTGCTTGTTCGAAGGAAAGCTGCGGTTTGTTTTTGTATATATATTCAGTTAGTTGCTATATCCCTCGCATTGTTTCACAAGTTATTCACGCTGCCGTGTAAGTTGCTACAGCCCCACCAAATGGCCGGGAAATGCCAGTGGTTGGGGCTGCTGGGATGGCTGCTTCTGCACAGCAGCACAGTTGATCACGCAGCATTCCGTCTCAGCGCAGCGGATCAGCGGGCGGAAAAAGAAACCCACCGCAAGAAATGCAGAATTTCCCACGAATTTCGCCTTGCCCCTCGGGCGCGACCTCTTTAGACGGGTCGACGGAGACGTGGCCGAGTGGTCGAAGGCGCTCCCCTGCTAAGGGAGTAGGCCCGGAAGGGTCTCGAGGGTTCGAATCCCTTCGTCTCCGCCACCCACACCTGCACGATAGCACCGCCCCCGACCGGGCCGTCATCGCATGCGCCCCCAGCGTACCCCCGCTTTGCAACTTTGTAACATTTGCCCGGCACGGTCTCACCAGCCCTCCGCCTTATTCTCGGCAGAATTTTCGGCCAGCATTCTAAACATCCGGGGGGGCCAGATCCTTGGCGATGGCGGCGAGACGCCCCATCGCTCAGCGAAAGGGAGGTTCCAGATGTTGGTTAACGTAAGAGACTGGTCTCGCATCCTGCATAATTGCATCTTCTCCGATGCCGATCAGTCACTCTGTGCAAGGGCGTGGCAATACCGGGAGGAGAGCGTTCTTTGGGCGCTGTGGGTCATGATCTTTACCCCGGGCCATTGCGAGCGGAGTTTCCGCCACCATCGCAAGATGCTGCGCCTCAAGGCGCGCAGCTCCGCGGGCAGCGGCGGGTAACAAAGCCGCCAACAAGCACGTTATCCCCGCGGAATTCTCCGGCTGGGCAGTTGCATGCAGATGCATTCACGTTCACTTTGCCGGCAACGCCTCAGGCGGCCGGTTTGACCGCGCCGCTGGCCTTACCCAAGCAAAGGACAGCCATGCTTCGTCACGATCCCATCTACCCGTCCCACCGATCTCCTGTGGTTGCCGACAATGTCGTCGCGACCTCTCAGCCCTTGGCCACGCAGGCCGGTCTCTTGATGATGCAGCAGGGGGGCAACGCGGTGGATGCGGCCATCGCCACCGCCGCGGCGCTGACGGTGGTGGAGCCTACGGGCAACGGGCTGGGTTCTGACGCTTTCTGCATCCTGTGGGACGGTGAGAAGCTGCATGGGCTCAATGCCTCGGGCCGCGCGCCTGCCGCTTGGTCGCCTGAGCGGTTCCCCGATGGCATGGTCGAGCATGGTTGGGACAGTGTCACCGTGCCGGGCGCCATCAGCGCTTGGGTCGAATTGATGGAGAAGTTCGGCAAGCTTGATCTGGCGACGGTGCTGGCCCCGGCGATCCGCTATGCCGAAGAGGGCTTCCTCGTCTCGCCCACCATCGCGACACTCTGGGCGCGCGGGGCCGAGGTTCTGGGCAAGCAGCCGGGATTTGCCGAGACCTTCCTCCCCGAGGGGCGCGCCCCGAAAGCGGGGGAGCGGTTCCGCAATCCCGGCGCGGCCCGCACCCTGCGGCTGATCGCCGAGACCAATGGCCGCGCCTTTTACGAGGGGGAGATCGCCGAAGAGATCGTGGCACATGCCAAGGCCAATGGCGGCGCGATGACCATGGCGGATCTGGCGGCCAATAAGCCCGAATGGTGTGGCACGATCAGCCAGAGCTTCGATGATGTGGAGCTGCATGAAATCCCGCCAAACGGGCAGGGGATCGCCGCGCTGATGGCGCTCGGCATTTTGGAGCATAGCGATATCCGCGCGCATGGTGCAGACGACCTGATGGCGGTGCATTTGCAGATCGAAGCCTGCAAGCTCGCCTATAGTGATCTGCATGCCTATGTGGCGGATCGGACGGCCATGACGGAGGTCGACGAGAAGGCGCTGCTCGATCCCGCGTACCTCAAGTCGCGCGCCGCGCTGATCTCAACCGAGAAGGCGCAGGACTTTGGCGCGGGCGCGCCCAAGCAAGGCGGCACGGTTCTGATGAGCACGGCGGATGCCTCGGGCATGATGGTCAGCTTCATCCAGTCGAACTACGCGGGCTTCGGCTCGGGCGTGGTGGTGCCGGGGACGGGCGTATCGATGCAGAACCGCGGCTTTGGCTTCACCACTGAGCCGGGGCATCAGAATATCGTGGCGGGGGGCAAGCGGCCCTTCCATACGATCATCCCCGGCTTCGCGATGAAGGACGGCCAGCCCCTGATGGCCTATGGCATGATGGGCGGCCCGATTCAGGCCCAAGGCCATATGCAACTGCTGCTGCGCACGCAGCTTTGGGGGCAGGACGTTCAGGTCGCCGCCGATGCGCCGCGCTGGCGTATTCTGTCGGGGCTGGAAGTGGCTTGCGAGCCGGCGATGGCGCCCGAGCTTTTGCAAGGGCTGCGCGATTTGGGCCATGTCGTCCATGTCGAAGCGCCGGACAACGCTTTCGGCTTCGGCGGCGCGCAGCTGGTGCAGCGTCTGCCCGAGGGCGGATATTCCGCCGGGTCCGATCCGCGCAAAGACGGGCAGGCGGCGGGTTTCTGATCCGGGCGTCTCTGCCCATGTGAGTTTGGCATGGCCCGTTCCAGGGCCATGCCGTTTTGTTTTCAGCCTTGCCCGCGCATCGCGTCGACCGACCACGGCCCCGGCCCGGCGGCTGCGAGGTAGAGAAAACCAAAGCTGTAAAGCGCCGCCAGTTCACCGCCATTCAGCAGCGGAAAGAACCCCTGCGGCATATGCGCGATGAAATAGGCCACCGCCGTCAAGCCGCTCAGGATAAAGGCTGACAGGCGCGAGAACAGGCCGATCACCAACAAGACGCCAAAGACTAATTCGATCACGCCCGCAATTCCGCCCATCGAGGCGATCGACACGCCGTTCATCGGCCCGGCTGGAAAGCTAAGGATCTTGGTCGTGCCATGTTGCAGCACCAAGAGCCCCGACATGATGCGGAAAAGCGAGAGTATCTGCGGCTGGTAGGGGGAGAGGAAGGCCATGTTTTCCCTTTCAGGACATTGAGTTGTTCATACGAGCCCAGTTTCAACCGCAGCCCGCGCAACCCGTCCAGCCCTAAGCGCCGGGGGAGGAGATGTGTCACGGACCTGTGATGCCGACTCCCGGTGCCGAACCGTGTCGCGGGGCGCATTTCACGGGCGTTTGCAGATAATCGAAAAAAATTCGCTTCAATCGGTCAATTGCTCTTGCGCACCCCGGACCGCCCGCGTTAAAGAGCCGCTGTCCGAGGGCGTTGCCCGAAAGACAGACATAGGCATTCCGGCGTAGCTCAGCGGTAGAGCAGTTGACTGTTAATCAATTGGTCGTAGGTTCGATCCCTACCGCCGGAGCCAATCCTTCAGCAAGTCGCTGAAGTTAAAGCAAAAACCCCCGGGTCCTCAACAGAGGCCCGGGGGTTTTGCGTTTTGCTTTGCACAAGTTGTTGCACAGAGCTCTGCACAGGCCCTCGGGAAATCGCGACACCTCCAATCCGAGGAGTCCTACATTTTGACGACGCATCAAGCCCATCTCGAACTCCGATCCACCGGTTTTTACTGGCGACGTCGCGTGCCCGCGGCTGCAAAAAATCGATTCAAACCGCAATTCTTCTGTTTTCCACTGCGAACGCATGTCCCCCGCGATGCCGCAGAGCTCGCCCGGCGACTAACCGCCGTCAGCGAAATCTGCTTCAAAGCGGAGCAGCAGATGCCCCCAGAGATCATGACCGAAATCCTGGTCACCTATGCGCAAATGGAGATCGAGCTTTCTGATCGCTTGCGTGCGCTGACCGGCCCGCGCACGCGCGAAGCTGGCGAAGCCGCATTGGTCTTGGAGGGTGCCGCGCGTGCGTCTTTGCGGGATGCGATTTTTCTTTGCGACAAGAGCCCAGCGCTTCAGCCTATTAGGGATACGGCAGAGCGACTTGGCCTTGTTCTCGACGAAGCAGAAGATGATTTCGCAATCTTAGCGGACAAAATGGTCCGGACCATGATTGCGGTGAGTGAAGAGCGTGAGCGACGCGCGCAAGGCATCTGCAACGAACAGGATGCCAACTTAACCGAGGCACTGCGTCGAATGAGCGTGCCAAACATGCCGCTGGGAGGGGAGGCACCTCGCCGTTCCTTCGAACAAGCTACACCTTCAACCGCAAGTCCAACGCAAAAACCTATCGTTTCTATGCAACCGGCTTCAAGCAAGGAAGAGCAGGAGCTTACACCCGCTGCGACTGACGAACAGGCAGACCGTAGCAAGGTCCTGCAACAACCAGAAATGCCGCACGAGGACGCCGAAAAAACAGCAGGGCCGACGCTGATCTCCATTCACAACATCAATGGTCGATCTGTTAAAGTTCGAACAGACCACTTGGAGCAGGTGCGCATCCTCGATGGGACAGATCCGCGCGTTCTGGACCTCTGGGATGACTGGTTCAATGATAAGATGGCAGGGCTGACTTTCAAAGGCGCATATATACGCGATGATGAGGGTAAAGGCGCGCGGTTCCGCAAGTCTGCTGATACAGTTCGGTCGACCCGTAAGATCGTTAGCGATGTATTCGGTGATATCCGGCTTTCCGAAACCACAAATGAACTATGGAGCAAGTTCAATGATCTTCTGCTTGAACTGCCCAATACCCAAGGTCGCTCCGCAAACCTACGGCATTTGACTTGCAGGGAGTTTATTGAGCATGAGCGGGCTCAAGAAGGAAAGCGGCTGGTGAAAGCGGAGCAGCGTATCAACAAGGAAGGGCTTTCGGGTGAGGAAGCTGAAGCCATCCGCGACAAAGCGAGAACAAAGGTGATTTCGCCGCGCACCTTTCAGCGCCATCAAAAATACCTTTCTTCGCCCTTGGACCATGCGGTCGAGAAAGGGTTGATTTCGCACAACCCGTTCAAGCCCTTCGTGCTGGGAGAAGAAATGATTGATGACATGCGCGCTTCGCTTCCTGAGACCAAGCGGAAAACGTGGACGAGTGAAGAGCTTGCTGTTCTGCTTTCGACCGAGAAATGGCATTCAGCAGACACAGGTATTGATGATCCGATTTACTGGGTGCCCCTGATCGCACGTCTACTGGGCTTGCGCAGCGAGGAAATCTTGCAATTAAAGCCGGAGAATGTCCGTTGCGACAATGGCATTCACTTCCTCGACATCGAACGTGGGACAGGACAGTCGATCAAGAGCAATAACGCGCGCAGGTTCGTGCCGGTTCATAGCCAACTGATTGAGCTGGGTTTTCTTGAGCTCGTGGAGCAACAGAAACAGCTTGGTAAGACCCGTATTTTCTCTCAAGTGGCGCGGTCTAAATGCTCCAGTCAGAACTATACGAAGACATTTACTAAAAAGCTCACCTACTATCGAAAGACGCGCAAAGCCTATGCGAGCCGTCAGGATCTCCATTCTATGCGAACCACCTTTAATACCGAATGCGTGGGGCGTTCAGTTCCCGATACTGTTGATTGTCACTGAGAACTGACCCGGTAGCCCCATAAATTGTCACTGAGAATTGACCCATGTGAACACAC
>NZ_JBIFFO010000028.1:0-48576 GCF_043557115.1 Sulfitobacter sp. 1A13679 | reverse complement strand
CGATCGCCTGTCAGGATGGTTGGTCTGTTCATTTTGCGTGTTCTCATGAATTGAGAGGCAGCGCGTCGGGAAGCTTGGAAAACAAAAGGCCGCCCGTGCGGCGGCCTCGGAATACGTTTGGTCATCCGGCCACCCTGTCAGGAGGCCAGCCACCAGTTCATTGCGATGGTCGTAGTGTTTTCCATAAGACGGCAGATATCGTCGACACGATCATGCGTCAATCGAATGGTAGAAAGAGTTTGATCAAACGTTTCGCTGCAGGAGTAATGAAAGTCCGCTCAGTCCTGTCAGCTGGCGTTAACGCAGCACGCAGCGAATGACGGATTTCTGCTTTCTATCCCCAAGTTCTTACATCCGCAGAGAAAACTGAGCGCCTGCAGCGAACGGCAGAAAGGTTCCACTCAACTATTCCAACCAGAGTATCGCCGATGCGTAGGTGAGCAAAACCGCACAGGCCGCGCCGGCGCAGAAAAATGTTGCGTGCATCGCGATTTCCCGGTCGAGTTCTTGCTCAAAGCCTCAAACGAGAAGCCACCCAGCCATTGCCCTCGACGGCATCGAGCCCCATCCGGTGCGGCGATCAATTTTGGAAACTAAGCTCAAACCTTTGAGCGCCCAACTGTGCTACTAGAGCGCTACAAACCTCGGAGATGGTCTGTAAGACACTGAAGCAAAACGATAAAAAGAACACCCTACCGATCCATCATGGGTGCCACGCTTAGGCGCGCGGCGCGGTAAACCTCGGCATGGGTGAGCTTTTGCTCGTGCATGCGGCGGGCTCCGTCTTTGGGTCACGGCCTTCTGCACGGCTTTGCAGGGGTGGCGCAAGCTGTTCTTATGCCGCAGCCGCCCCCGCGCGGGATGTCGCGAAGCGCGGCTGGCCGCGTCATACCGCCGTCGCCGTTTCCGCCAGAATGCCCAAACGCGTGAAAACCCGTTCAAGGTCGCGGTCGCCGAAGGGTTTCTGCACCACGGCACAGCGGCCCAGCGCCTCGGCGGCGGGCACTTCTGCTTGGCCGGTGGCAAAGATGATCGGGATATCGGGATGCGTTGCCCGGACCCGGGTCGCCACCTCTTCGCCTGAGATATCTGGCAGGCCCACGTCGATCAGCAGTGCGTCGTATTCGCCAGCCTGCAGCCTATCCAAGGTTTCCTGCCCCGAGGCGGTTTCCGTGACTTCAGTGCCAAGCCCGCTGAGGATATCCGCCAGATCGAGCCGGATCAGCGCGTCGTCTTCGCAGAGCAGCACATGACGGGGCCGGTCGGGTATCTCCTGCGCCGGAGTCTTGGTCGAGGCGACCGGGGCCGAAGACAGCGCATCGCGCACCTTGATCGCCAAAGCGTCTTTGGTGAAGGGTTTGGCGAGGAACTGTACCCCGGCGTCGACCCGGCCATCGCGCACGATCGCATCGCGCGAATAGCCGGAGATGAACAGGATCGGCAGATCGGGCCGCTCGGCCTGAAGGGTTTCGGCCATCTCGCGGCTGCTGAACTCGCCGGGCATGACGACATCCGATATCACAAGGTCAAAGTCCGGTGCTTGCCGCGCTGATTTGAGCGCCGCGGTGGGGTCTTCTGCGGTGCGCACGCTATAGCCCAAATCCGTCAGCAAGGCAGCGGTGGCGTCGCGCACCTCGGCGTCGTCTTCGACCAGCAGCACGGTCTCACTCCCGCCTGCGATCTCGGATGGGTCGTGCCACTGCAATGGTTCCGCCGCCGTCTCGGCCCGCGGCAACAGCAACGTCACCGTCGTGCCCGCGCCGGGGCGGCTGGCGATGGTCACCCGCCCGCCCGATTGCCGCGCGAAGCCGTAGACGGTGGACAGGCCCAGCCCGGTGCCCTTCCCCACGGGTTTGGTGGTAAAGAAAGGGTCAAAGACCTTGGCCAGCGTCTCGGCCGGGATGCCGGGCCCCTGGTCGATGATTTTGACCTCAACATAGTCGCCCGCCACCATGTCAGGCTCACCAAAGAGCTCTTCGGGGCCGACGTGCCGGTTTTCGACAGCGATCTTTAGCTTGCCGCGCCCCTCCATCGCGTCGCGCGAATTGATCACGAGGTTCAGCACCGCATTCTGGGTGCTGGCCGCATCGGCATAGGCGGGCCAGAGGGCCTCGGGCGTGTCGATCTCGACCTCCATCCCCTCGCCCAAGGCGCTGCGCATGATGTCGTCGATATCCCGCAGCAGATCGCGCAGGTCGATCGAGCGGGGTTGCAACGGCTGGCGGCGGCTGAAGGCGAGCAGTTGCGAAGAGAGCGAGGCACCGCGCTCCACCGCGCGCATCGCCGCATCGATCCGCACCCGCGCAGGCGAATCCGCGGCGATCTCGCGCGCGGCCATGGTCAGGCTGCCGGTCATCACCTGCAACAGATTGTTGAAGTCATGGGCGATGCCCCCGGCAAGATTGCCCACCGCCTCGACCCGCTGGCTCTGCGCCAATCGGTCGTGCAGCTCTTCCAACTCACGGTTGCGCTTCTCGACACGTTCTTCCAACGTCGTGTTCAAATCGGCCAGTTGGCGGGAGAGTTCTTTCTGCTCGTGGATGTCGGAGTTCGTGCCGACCCATCGGATCAGCGCGCCATGCTCATCCTTAATCGGTGCGCCCCGAACCAGATGCCAGCAATAGGCCCCATCGGCCCGCCGCAGCCGGAATTCCGTTTGATAGACCGATCCAGTTTCCACCGCATGGGCCCAAGTCGTCAAGGCCTTCGCACGGTCATCGGGGTGAATGATCGTCGGCCAAGCATCCCCCACCAGACTGCCCGGCTCGGCCCCGGAAAAGGAATAGACCTGATCGCTGATCCAGTCCAAATGTCCATCGGCGGTGGCGGTCCAGACATGAACCGGCATGGTATGCGCCATGGTGCGGAACCGTTTCTCGGCCTCGCGCAGCCGGATTTCGGCAAGCTTATGGGCGGTCACGTCATTGCCTTGGATCATGATGCCGATGGTCTCGCCCCGCACATTGTCGAGCGGTTGGAAAACGAAATCGACGACGACACGCTCCGCCGGGCCATCTGCGCTGCGTTGCAGCCACGCCTCGGCCCCATGCTGGCTAAGGGCCTTGCCGGTCCGATAGACTTCGTCCAGCATTTCGAAAAAGCCTTGGCCTGCGATTTCGGGCAAGGCTTCGCGGATGGGTTTGCCAATTAGCTCGCGTTGGCCCACCAATTGCATATAGGCGGCGTTGACCGTCCGGAAGACGTGGTTCGGCCCCATAAGGGTGACCATGAAGTTCGGCGCCTGTTCGAAGATCATCTTGAAAAGGCTTATGCCGGTATCAAGCTCTAGGTTCTGCTGCGTCACCTCATGTGCACGGCGCATCACGGCGGCATGGGCAGAGCCCGCTCGCTCTTCGCCGGGGGTCTCTGCGATATAGGCTTCGGTCACATCCTGCGTGTGTTGCAAAAGGAATTCCACCTCCCCTTCCGGGCCCAGGATCGGCGTATGGGTCGCACTCCAATAGCGGTCTTCGGTTTTGCCGTCGGCCGTGTCGATCGGATAGGGAATGACAGGCAGGTGATCCGTGGTGCCATCGCGGAACACCCGCTCGAAAGACGCCCGCAGCATCCGCCCCGACTCGCTTTCGGGGTCCGAGGGGAACTCGTCGAAGAGGTTCTTTCCAATAAGCCCCTCCATCTTGCGGTCCGTCACCTGCAGATAGGCGTCATTGGCCCAGACCACCCGAAGCGCACTGTCCAACAACACGAAAGGCGACGGCGCAGCTTGGAGGATTCTTTCAAAGTCGTGGTTCATATTGGGGGGTCTTCTATCCAATGGAAAGTGCTGGTCGACAGGCCGAAGGGCGCAAGGACGCCCGCAGCTGACAAGCGGTGCCCGCCACGTTGGGGCGGATTTCGAATGCGGGTCTACATGGTATCCTATCTCGGAACTGTCGGGTTTGGGCAATGGCGCCGCTGCGTTTCGAACGCGTTTCGGGCATAGTTAGCGCGCAATCTGCCGAGTGCCAGAAATTCCCGCATATTTTGCATGGCCTTGCACTCCGCGCTGAGTTTGCGATGAATGGGGAGGCAGCGATGGGCCGCCCCGGCTGGCCGCGCAGCCGATCGACCATTGCCCTCTGCCTATTGAACCCCCGCCCTTTGCCAAAGCCATTCAGGACCCCCGCATGACATTCCGCTTCATCCACGCGTCTGACCTGCACATCGGGCGTAAATTCGCGAATATCCCGCAGGCGCCCGATGGCAATATCCGGGGGCGCCTGATGGAAGCGCGGCATGGCGCCATTGCCAAACTGGCCCAGGCCGCGCGGGATCACGGGGCGGCGCATGTGCTCTTGGCGGGCGATACATTCGACACCGCGACACCCTCGGCCAGCGTGCTGCGGCAGGCGCTCACCGCCATGGGCGAGGCGGCGGAGGTGACATGGTGGCTCCTGCCCGGCAACCACGACAACCTGCGCGATGCCGAACCCCTGTGGGAGGTCATCGCCCGCGATGCGCCGCCCAATCTGCGTGCCCTTACCAAAGCCGTCCCGACTGAGATCACCACGGGCGTCAGCCTACTGCCCTGCCCCATTGCCTTTCGCACAGGCGCCAGCGATCCAAGCGCGCCCTTGGACCGGATGACCACCCCCGAGGGCCATCTGCGGATCGGCCTTGCCCATGGCGGGGTCACGGATTTCACCGAAAGCGGGGACGCCATCGCGCCCGACCGGGACCAACGCGCGGGGCTGGACTATCTCGCGCTTGGCGACTGGCACGGGCGGATGACCGTCTCGGACCGGGTGCAATACTGCGGCACGCCCGAGCAGGATCGTTTCAAACATGGGCGTCGCGGCGTCTGCCTTGCTGTCGAAGTGTCAGCTCCGGGCGCCCTGCCCACGGTCGAAGAGGTCGAGACCGGCAGCTTCCTGTGGTCGGAAGCCGAAGTCACCCTGCACCCCCGGCAAGACGCGGCGGCGGCATTGCAAGCGCTCTTGCCCGCCGCAGGCAGGCGCGATCACCTGCTGCGCGTCAAAGCGTCCGGCTGGGCGGGGCTTTCCGATCGGGCGGCCCTTGCCCGCGCGGCCGAATCCTGCGCCCCCGATTTCGCGCATTTCGAACTTCAGACTGACGGCTTGGGCACGCAATATGAGGCTGCGGACCTCGACGACATCGACCGCGGCGGCGCGCTTCGCATGGCGGCGGAGACCTTGGTAAGCGAGGCGCAGTCCGAGACCCTTTCCCAGTCCGAACGTGACGTGGCCGCCGACGCGCTGGCCCGGCTGCATGCCTATGTGCAGGGGGCCAAAACATGAAAATCCGCGCCATCACCCTCAACAACGTCCGCCGTTTCACCGACCCCGCACAGGTCACCGGGATCGGCGATGGGATCAACGTGCTGAGCGAGCCGAATGAACACGGCAAATCCACTCTCTTCGATGCGATACAGGCGCTGTTTTTCAAACCCTTCGGTTCGCGCGACAAAGAGGTATCGGCCCTGCGCCCCCATGCAGGCGGCGCGCCTGAGGTCACCATCGAGGTCGAGACCGAGGCGGGCCGTTTCGCCCTGCACAAACGCTGGTTGCAAAAGCCCCTCGCCACCGTGCACCGCGAGGGCAAGCTGATCGCGCAGGCGGATGAGGCCGAAGCATGGATCGCGCAGCTTTTGGGCGGCGATGCGGGCGGCCCCTCGGGGTTGATCTGGGTGCGGCAGGGGATGACCGCGCTGACCGGCGGCTCGACCAAGGAAGAGAAACTGGCGCTGGAAGCACGGCGCGATCTGATGACTTCGGTCGGGGCCGAGGTAGAGGCGATGACCGGCGGGCGGCGCATGGACAAGGCGCTGGCGCAATGCCGCGAAGAGCTTGCCCAATACGCCACCAGCACCGGAAGGCCACGCACCGGCGGGCCGTGGAAAGAGGCGCAGGATCAGGTCGAGGCGCTGACGGCCACGCGCGATCAACTGGCCGCGACCGCACGCGCGTTGCAAGACGCTTTGGCCGAACGCCAGCGCGCGCGGCGCGCCTTGGCCGAGCTTGAAGCGCCCGAGGTGGTCGCCGAACGGCGCGAAAAACTGGAGGCCGCCCGCGCCGCCCATGCCGCCGCGACCCGCCATGCGGAAGAGATGGAAGCGTTGAGCCGGGCCGTGGAACTGGCCCGTCTCAACGCCGATAATGCCACATCGCGTCTCAACAACTACCGCGCCGGAGAGGCCGAGCAAAAGGCCGCCCGCCGCGCTGAGGCCGCAGCACGCGAAGCGGCGGAGGCGGCCCGCGCCGCCCTGTCAGACCGTCGCGCCACGTTGGAGGCCGCAGAGGCCGCCGCCGCCGAGGCCCGAACGGCGCTCAAAACCGCCGAGGATGACCACCGCCACGCCCTCCGCGCCCGTGCGGCCCGCGACGGCGCTGACCGACGCCAAGCGCTCGAAGCGCGTATCAAAGAGGCCGAAGACGCCCGCCGCCGGATGGAGAGCGCCAGAGCCGCCGCCAAATCCGGCCCGGACGCCGCGGCGCTGCAGCGGTTGGAAAGACTATCCGCCGAACTCTCTGCCAGCCGCGCCGCCCGCGACGCGGCAGCCCCGCAGGTGACAGTCCGCTACGCCCCCGGCCAATCAGGCGCCATCCACGGCGATGACGGCCCCTTGGCCGATGGCGCCCCCCTGCCCCTGCCGCGCCGCACCACCCTGCGGATCGACGGGATCGGCGATTTGGAGATCGAGCCGGGCGCGGACGGCGGCGAGGACGGCTCCGTCGACGCCGCCGCGGCCCGGTTGCAAACCGCCCTCGACGAGATCGGCGCGGCTGATCTGGCGCAGGCCCGCGCCGCCGGTGCTGCGCGTGTCGAGGCCGCCGCGCGGGAGGGAGAGGCGAAAGCTGTGCTGGCCAGCCTCGCCCCCGATGGGATCGACGCGCTGCACCAAGCCCTCGCCGCCATTCCTGCGCCGGAAGAGGTCTCGGGCGCGCCGGATCTCGCGCAGGCCGAAGACGCGCTGCAAACCGCGCAGACCGTACATGAGCGCTGCCGCATCGCGCGTGAGACTGCCGCCGAGGCGCTGGCCGATGCCAAGGCCGATGCGGCGGGCAAAGAGGCGCAGCTTGCCTCGCTAAGCGACCGGCTGCAGCGCGCCGAGGCGCAGCAGGCCAAGCTGGGCGATGTCACAGAAGAAGACCTCGCCGCCCAAACCGTCACCACCGCTGCCGCGCTGGAGGCCGCCCGCCTCGCCCATGCCGAAAAGGCCAAGCACGCGCCGGATGCGGCCAGCCTTCAAGCCGCGCTCACCCGCGCGGAATCGGTCGAGGCGCAGGCCCGAGAAGAGATCGCCCGCCTGCACCCCCTGCTCGCCCGGCTGAGCGAACGCATCACCCGCGCCTCGGGCGACGCGGTGGAGGAACGGCTGGCCGAGACCGAAGACCAATTGCAAGCCGCCGAAGCGGCCCTTGCCCGGATCGCCCATGAGGTCGCGGTGCTGACCCGGCTGCAAGAGGCCTTGCAGGAGGCAAGGAACGAGGCGCGAGAGCGCTATTTCACCCCCATCGTCAAGGAACTGAAACCGCTGCTGCAACTGCTTTGGCCCGATGCGGAACTGACATGGGGCGAGGAATCGCTCCTGCCCCATGCGTTGATCCGTGAGGGCCGGGAAGAGCCGATCGAGGTGCTTTCGGGCGGCACGCAGGAACAGGTGGCCCTGCTGGTGCGGCTAGCCTTCGCGCGGATGCTGGCCCGGGCGGGGCGTATCGCGCCGGTGATCTTGGACGACGCGCTGGTCTTTACCGATGACGACCGGATCGAGCGGATGTTCGACGCGCTGCACCGGCAGGCGGGGGATATGCAAATCATCGTCCTGACCTGCCGCCAACGCGCCTTTCGCGCCCTTGGCGGGCAGGCTTTGCGGCTGCAAGCGGTGGCCCCCTAGCCGCGAATGAACTTTTCCCCCCGTTCCGCGTTAGCCTTCTGACGTATGCGCAGGGCATCTGGGGGGAAGACATTGAACGATATCGCCGCGATCAGACGGCTGTTGGAGGTGCTCGTTCTGATCGCCCTCTTCGTGACTGCCTATTTCGCCAAGGATTTGCTGCTGCCCATCTTATTGGGCTTCCTTCTTGCGCTGACGCTTAGCCCGCTGATCCGCTCTTTTGAAAAGTTCGGCATTTCCCCTCCTTTAGGCGCCGTGCTGCTGATCGGCTGTGTCGGGCTGATCATCTTTGTGCTGGCCGGTCTGTCGGCGGGCACCGTGGCCACTTGGTCAGACGAAATCCCCAGCATGGGCAACGAGATACGGCGCAAGCTGCAGGGCTGGGCGCAGACGGTTGAGGATGTCCGCTCGGCCACCGAACAGGTCGAACAGATCGGCACCGAGAATGGCAGCGGGAAGCCCGAAGAGGTGGTGGTCAAACAGCCCGGCCTGCTGGACAACGCCATGAACACCGGCGCGCGGATCGGGGGCACCGTGGCGGTCGCTTTGGTCTTGGCGCTGTTCCTGCTTGCCTCGGGCGATCTGTTCTACCTCAAGCTCGTGCAGTCCTTTCAGACCTTCACCGGCAAGAAACGCGCCTTGAAAGCGGTCTATGATGTGGAGCGCCGCGTGTCGCGCTACCTACTGACCATCACCATCATCAACGCAGGCCTGGGCATTTCGGTGGGGCTCTACCTCTTCGCGCTTGGGCTGCCCGTGCCCTACGTCTGGGGCTTGGCGGCGTTCTTGCTGAACTTCCTGCCCTATATCGGCGGGGTGATCGGCGCGGTGCTGGTGGGGGCCTATGCCATCGCGACCTTCGACAGTGTCGGCTATGCCATCCTCGCCCCGCTTGGCTATCAGATCCTCACCGGGATCGAGGGGCAATTCATCACCCCCTACCTCGTGGGGCGGCGGTTGGAATTGAACACCGTCGCGGTGTTCCTCACCGTGGTCTTCTGGGGCTGGCTCTGGGGGATTGCGGGCGCGCTCGTGGCGGTGCCCTTCCTCGTGGTTTTCAAGGTGATCTGCGAGAACGTGACCGCACTCAACATGATCGGGCATTTTCTGGATAAATCCGCCCCTGATGTGGCGGCAACCGCGGCGGATGAACCCGCCGCGGAAAAGCCCGGTGGCTAGGGCCGCTTATCCCGCGAGGGACGGCAGCCAGAGCACGATCTGCGGGAAGGCGACCAGAAGGCCGATTGTGACCGCATCGGCGATGAAGAAGGGCATCACACCGCGGAACACGTCCTGCACGCTGAGGTCGGGGCGCACGCCCGCGACGACAAAGCAGTTGAGGCCGATTGGCGGGGTGATCAGACAGAACTCCGCCATCTTCACCACCAGAATGCCGAACCAGATCGCGCACATCGGACCCGACATGCCAAAGGCACTGTCGGCGGCCGAGACCATCTCGCCCCCGTTGAGCGCCATAACAGCCGGATAGACCACCGGCAGCGTCAAGAGCAGCATCCCGATGGCGTCCATGAACATGCCCAGCACGGCATAGGCCAAGAGAATGCAGATCAGGATCAGCATGGGCGAGGTTTCGAGCGATGAGATCCAGTCGGCAAAAGCGCCCGGCAGATCGGCAAAGCCGAGGAAGCGGACATAGATCAGCACGCCCCAGATGATGGTAAAGATCATCACCGTCAGCTTCGCGGTCTCCAACAGAGCATCCTTCAACTCGGCCAGCCGCATGCCACGGAAGACGGCCATGCAGAAGACGATAAAGGCGCCCACGGCCCCACCCTCGGTCGGGGTGCCCCAAGCGTCGCCGAAGGGGTTGTAAACGAAGAAGATGATGATCACGACCACGGCGACAATCGGCATCGCAGCGGGGAGCGAGGCAAAACGCTCGCCCCATGTAAAGCCGCGCACCGGCGGGCCGACGCTTTTCCAGATCATCGCGATGCCGATGATCAACACCGCATAGACCACCGCCGAGAAGGCACCCGGGATAAAGCCCGCGAGCAGCAACTTGCCCACGTCCTGCTCAACGATGATCGCGTAGATCACGAGGATCGCCGAGGGCGGGATCAATGAGGCCAGCGTGCCCCCTGCCGCCACGACACCGGCTGCGAATTGCTTGTTATAGCCGATCTTGAGCATTTCGGGGATGGCGATACGGGCAAAGACCGCCGCGGTCGCGACCGACGCGCCTGACACTGCCGCGAAGCCCGCCGTGGCGAAAACGGTCGAGACCGCCAAACCGCCCGGCACCCAGGCGAACCAACGTTTCGCCGCCTCAAAGATCGCCTTGGTCAGGCCCGCGTAATAGGCCAAAAAGCCGATCAGAATGAAGGTCGGGATAAGCGAGAGTGTCTGGCTCGAAACCTTCGAGTGCGGCACTTGGCCTGCGGTCTTGATCGCCACGGTCAGCGCCCAGCCAAGCTGGTCCCACTCCATGCCCTTCTTGGCCCAGAAAATCCAGATCAGGCCGACAAGCCCCGCCATGGCCGCGGCAAAGGCCACCCGCATGCCAAGCACCACCATGACGAGCATACCGCCCGAGACCCAAAGGCCGATTTCAATAGGATCCATCAGTCACGTCCATCCAGTTGTTCGGCCTCGGCCATTGCTTGTTCCGCCGCCGATTGTACCAGCGGCACGGCCACGGGGCGTTCCAGCCCCAGCACCAAGGCCCGGCCATAGCCCCAAATTTGCAGGCAGAGCCGCAGAGAGATCACGACGAAAGCCAGCGGCACCACCAGTTTGCTGGGCCAGATCGGCAGGCCGATGTCGATCGAACTGTCGCGGCTCCACATTGGGGCGTTCATGTCAAAGCTGCGGTCGAAATGCGCCCAAGCGCCCCATGTCAGCGCCAGCATCAGCAAAAGGATCAGCACCACCGACAGCAGTTCCGCCGCCCAAAGCGCGCGGCCCTTCAGCTGGCCGATCAGGATGTCCATGCGCACATGGCCGCCCATCCGTTGGGTATAGGCGATGCCCATGATGGCGATGAAAGGCATCGCCGCTTCGATCCAGTCGACATAGCCCGCCAGCGGCGTGGAAAAGAACTTGCGCCCTCCCACGGACCAGACGGCCAGTATCATCAGTGAGAAAACGGCAAGCCCCGAGATCAGGGCAAAGAAGGTTTCCAGCTTCAGCAGGCCCCGGTCGAGGCGGCTGAGGAGGCTGCTGTCCTCCAGCACGGCGGATGATCCGGCCATCGGCTCTCCTTTTCAGAAAGTCTGTTTGTTGCGTTTTGGAAGTCGAAGGGGCCGCGCGGTCAATCCGCACGGCCCCCACAGTCATGCCCGGCTGGGCTTAGTTCGAGGCGCGCTCTTTTTCCAGCGTCTCCATCACGAGGTCATAGAGTTCCTGACCCGGGATGCCCTGCGCTTCCATGTTTTCGATCCATGCTTCGCGCGCGGGATCGGCCGCTTTCTCTTTGAACTCGGCGATGACTTCGGGGGAATACTCAACCTTCTCCACGCCTTTTTCTTCGAGAACGGAATCCCATTTCTCCAGCAGTTCCGCATAGTTGGCGAGATAGTGATCCAGCGCCTCATCGACCGAGCTGTCGAGCGCTTCACGCTCTTCGTCGCTCAGCATTTCATAGGCGTCGATGTTCACCACGACAGGGCAGTTCACGGTGCCGGGGTTGAGGTTCGCGGTCCACCAATCGGCTTTGTTGATGGTGCCAAAGGACAGATGCGCGTGCTGGGCGAAGGCCACGGTGTCAACGACACCCGATTCCATCGCGTTATAGGCTTCGGTCGCAGTCACGGATGTGGGCACAGCGCCGACGGCTTCAAAGGCTTTGCCCAGACCGCCGGTGGCGCGGACGCGCATGCCGTCGAAATCTTCCAGCGTTGTGCGCGGATCGCCGGTGCCGACAAGGTTGTACTGCGGCATGGGCGAGGTCATCAGCATTTTCGCGTTCCACTGCGCCATCTCCTTGGCGACGGCGGGGTGGTCATAGACCGCTTTGGAAACCGCGACTTCCTCTTCAAGGTTGCTCACCCCCAGAAACGGCAGTTCCAGCACGGTGATCGCGCGGTTCTTGTCGGCGTGGTAGCCGGCGCAGAACTGGGCCATCTCGAAAGCGCCGATGGAGATACCATCGAGGTTTTCGCGGTTCTTGGACAGGCCGCCGTAGCTGACATTGATGGTGAATTCACCGTCGGTCTTCTCAGAGACCAGTTCGGCAATCTTTTCCACATGTTCGGTGAAGGCGCGGCGCTTGCCCCAGACCGAGGCGTTCCATTCGGTCGCGGCAGCTTCGCTTACAAACGCGACAGTCAGCGCACAGGCGGCGGCACCGCTCAGCAGATTTTTCATGATGGCTCTCTCCCATAGTTGCCGCCCTTGGGTGGGCGGATTGGCGCACAGGCTACCCCGCGGGGGCTGGCCTGCCAACCCCGTCATGCCGCGCAAATACGACAGCCGCAAGACAGTAGCGCCAAGTTTGACTGGCAAGGCTTTGAAAAACCGCGCCAATCACCGGGCAAGAGCGGAAAATTTACAGAAATAACCCCGATCGGGAAAAACCTTTACAGGCAAGCCCTTGTAATCCAGTTGCTTATTCCCTTCTTTTCACGGGCCGCTATGATCCGGCTGAGGAGGACGCCACGGCCACCGGGTTTGACCCGCGCCCCGTGGCGATGCGAACATCAAGGGAGGAACCACCATGTCCGACGCCACCGCCAAGACCTATCCGCCATCCGCCGACATGGCCGCCCGGGCCCATGTGGACGCGCAGACCTATGACAAGATGTACCAAGCCTCGGTCACCGACACCGATGGGTTCTGGCGCGAACAGGCGCAGCGGATCGACTGGATCAAACCCTTTACTCAAGTGCGCGATGTGAACTTCGAACTTGGGTCGGTCAGCATCAATTGGTTCGCGGATGGCGAATTGAACGTCAGCGCCAATTGCATCGACCGCCATCTTGAGACGCGCGGCGATCAGACCGCGATCATCTGGGAGCCGGACAGCCCCGAAGATGAGGCCAAACACATCAGCTACCGCGAGCTCCACAGCGCCACCTGCCGCATGGCCAATGTGCTGCGTGATCTCGGCGTGGGCAAAGGCGACCGCGTCATCATCTATATGCCGATGATCCCCGAAGCCGCCTATGCCATGCTGGCCTGTGCGCGGATCGGGGCGATTCATTCCATCGTCTTTGCCGGGTTTTCCCCGGATGCGCTGGCCGCCCGCGTCAACGGTTGCGAAGCCAAGGTCGTGATCACCGCGGATGAGGCCCCGCGCGGCGGCAAGGCCACACCCCTCAAGGCCAATGCCGACAAGGCGTTGGCGCGATGCGATGCGTCCGTGCAATGCCTCGTGGTGCGCCGCACGGGCGGTGACGTGGCATGGGACGATGCCCGCGACCGTGATTACAACGCACTGATCAAGGATGCCGCCGAGACCTGCGAAGCGGAAGCGATGGGCGCCGAAGACCCGCTCTTCATCCTCTACACCTCAGGCTCCACCGGTCAGCCCAAGGGCGTTGTCCATACCACCGGCGGCTATATCACCTATGCGGCGCTGACCCATGAGGTGACGTTCGATTACCACGACGGCGACATCTACTGGTGCACGGCGGATGTGGGCTGGGTCACCGGGCATAGCTATATCGTCTATGGCCCGCTGGCCAATGGCGCCACCACGCTGATGTTCGAAGGCGTGCCCACCTACCCCGATGCCAGCCGTTTCTGGCAGGTCTGCGAAAAGCACAAAGTTACGCAGTTCTACACCGCCCCCACCGCAATCCGCGCGCTGATGGGGCAAGGCAATGACTATGTGACCAAAAGCGATCTGTCGTCGCTGCGCATCCTTGGCACCGTGGGCGAGCCGATCAACCCCGAGGCGTGGAACTGGTATCACGAGGTCGTCGGCCAGAACCGCTGCCCCATTGTCGACACGTGGTGGCAGACCGAGACCGGCGGCCATCTGATGACCCCCCTGCCCGGCGCGCATGACATGAAACCGGGGGCCGCGATGAAACCCTTCTTCGGCGTCAAACCGGTGGTGCTGGACCCAACATCGGGTCAAGAGATCGACGGCAACCCCGCTGAGGGCGTGCTTTGCATCGCCGACAGCTGGCCGGGGCAGATGCGCACCGTCTGGGGCGATCACGAAAGGTTCGAAAAGACCTATTTCGCCGATTACCCGGGCTATTACTTCACCGGCGACGGCTGCAAACGCGATGCCGATGGCGATTATTGGATCACGGGCCGCGTCGACGACGTGATCAACGTCTCGGGCCACCGCATGGGCACGGCCGAGGTGGAAAGCGCCCTTGTCGCGCATGACAAAGTGGCCGAAGCCGCCGTGGTCGGCTACCCGCATGACGTCAAAGGCCAAGGCATCTATTGCTATGTCACCTTGATGAGCGGTGAGGAACCTTCCGAAGAGTTGCGGGCCGAGTTGCGCAATTGGGTCCGGCAAGAGATCGGCCCCATCGCCTCGCCCGATCTGATCCAATGGGCGCCGGGCCTGCCGAAAACACGTTCGGGCAAGATCATGCGCCGCATCCTGCGCAAGATCGCCGAGGATGATTACGGCGCGTTGGGCGACACCTCGACGCTGGCGGACCCCGGCGTGGTGGACGATCTGATCGGCAACCGCATGAACCGCTGACACGCTGCGCGGCGCGGGCGGCTACCTGCCCCCACGCCGCGTTGCATGAGAAAGAGAGACATGGACCAAACCGCCCCCCAAGTGCCGCCCCCCGCCTCCGCTGCGGAATGCGACGCCGCCCTGCCGGATATCCTCGCCGCGCCCAAGGATGGCGCCGTGATCGAAGAACTTTGCTTTCGCCCCGATTACGGGGAGCGGGATTTCCGTGATGAACTGGATCTGACCGTGGCCCAAGGCATCCTTGGCGAACGTTGGACCGAGAAACCTTGGCTAACCCTGCCTGACGGCAGCCCCGATCCGCGGATACAGGTCTCCATCCTGCCCAAACGCGTGATGGACCTCTGCTGGCGCGACCGGGCAAACACGCCGCACCCCGGCGATACGATGATCGTGGACATGGACCTTGGCCATGAGAACCTGCCCGTCGGCACGCGCCTTCAAGCCGGGTCTGCGGTGCTGGAGGTGAGCGATAAGTTCAACACCGGCTGCATCAAATGGCGCGATCGCTATGGCCAAGACAGCCTGCGGTGGATCAACCGAAAGGAAAACCGCCCGCATCGGCTGCGCGGCGTTCTGTGCAAAATCGTGAAGGACGGCACCGTTCGCCGTGGGGACCGGCTGACCAAGCTCTGACGCCTCTCACATAGAAATGGGCCGCCCCCAAGGGACGGCCCGGATCGTCAGTTCAAGCGTTTTCGCGCGGGTTTAGCCTTCGACGCGCTGCAGGTTGATCTCACCCACGCCCACGGCAAAGTTTACGCCGGTCTGGGTGTTCACGCTCAGCGGCTGAAGCGCCAATGTGTTCTCGGAACCACCCGTCATCAGGTTGGCCCCCGCGCCGACACCGACAGTCGCCTCAGCGGAAACGCCTTTGTAGCTGCCGTTCAGCCCGCCTTCGGAATATTCCTGCTCGGTCGGGGCCAGCACTAGCCATGACATCTGGCCGTTCTCGGTCTTGCCGATGTCGACGCCCCAGCGGTTGATCTCGCCCACATAGGTCTCATCTTCGAGACCTTCTTGAATGGGGTTGAAGGTGCAGGTCAGCTCACGGGTGGAGCCGAAAACGAAGCCGGTGCCCTCGCCCACATCGCAAGACAGGGAGCCGATCTCGACGTGGTCGACGGTCTCATTGTCATCGGCCATCGCGGTGGAGCCGAAGGCGGTGGCGCTCAGAAGGGCCGCACCGAGGGTGAGTTTGCTTGCATACATCATCTTTGTCACTTTCCGGCGCGACGAGACGCGCCTTTTCTGCTGTGAACGGCATTCGGGTGCCTTGGACAGACGGCGCAGACCTCCTGCGCCGCCCCTTTCAGACAGCCAGCATCGACACCAATTGGGGCCGATGATGCCTCTCATCGCTGGCCCAACGCCGGGCCTTGGCAGCGGTTCCTCGGCCCAACTGCGGGGGCAAAAATCCGCGCAAGAGGGACGATGTGCAACGCACCGGCACCGCTGGACAAATCAGCAGCTACATGGCACCGCTTGTCGCTATGAGTGATGATCTGATCCCCTTCTCGCCCGACAGCGGCGATGCCCCGGCGCTGCGCCGCGCCTTCGGGCGTTTCGGCACCGGTGTGACCGTGGTGACCGTGAAAACCGCACAAGGGCCCTTGGGGATGACCGCGAATTCTTTCGCTTCGGTCTCGCTCGATCCGCCCTTGGTGCTGTGGTCGCCTGCGATCTCGTCCAAGCGGCACGACAGTTTCACCTCGGCGGCGTCCTTTTGCATTCACGTTTTGGGCGCGGATCAAGAGGATTTGGCCCAGCGTTTCGCAAGCCAAGGCCATGATTTCTCTGGTTTCGATTGGACGGAGGACGCCGCCGGTGTGCCCACTTTCGCAGGCTGCCTCGCCCGGTTTCACTGCGCGACCTATGCCGTGCATCCGGCGGGCGACCATTCGCTGATCTTGGGCCATGTGCAACAGGTCGCTTTGCGCGAGGATGGGGCGGCGGGCTTGATGTTCGACCAAGGCCGTTACGGCCACTTCACCCCCCGCGACGACAGCTAAGAAAAAGGGCGCCCCGCGAGGCGCCCCTTTCAATTAATAGTCCCGCTCGAAGAAGATGCCGATACTGCTATCGCCGTCCGAGCCAAGTGTGCCCTTGGCCGTCAGGCTTTCGGTGATATCGAGGTTGAGCGACACCTCCCCCGTGCCATCCGAGGCCGCCGTCACATCGGTATAGATGTTGTCGGTCAGGTATTTCCCCAGCCGCAGCGCCGTCTCGCCCTCCTCCGTGGTGGTCACGTCCAGATCGTCGAGACCAAAGCCCTCACGCAGGTTGCCGATCACCCCGTCGCCGCCGCGCCCTGCGAGGGTCGCCACCGCACTGGCCAATTGCAGCGCCTGAAAGGCCGAGATTTCCGAGATGTTGCGCCCAAAGAGGAGTTGCGACAGCACCTCGTCCTGCGGCGCGGCGGGGGTGGATTCAAAAGTGACTTCCGGCTCATTCGCCGGGCCGCTCACGATGACACGCACCTCCCCCGCTTCGGTATCGGTCGAGGTGACGAATCGGATATAGGGGATGAAATCACCCTGAAACTGGATCGACCCTTCGTCGAGCAAGAAGCGTTTGCCCAAGATATCGAGCCGCCCGCGGATCAACTCGAACCGCCCGGCCGAGATGATGCGGTTGGTCGTGCCGCTGAGGTTCAACGCGCCGCCCAGTTCCGCATCCAGCCCGCGGCCCCGGACGTAAATCCGGTTCGGCGCGTTGAGTTGCAGGTCCAGCCCGAACCCGGGGCCGGACGCCTCCGCCGCGGGATCATCCCCGGCCTCGGCCCCCTCCAACCCGGCCTTGCGGCGGGTCGCCAGCACATCGGCGGGCGCGTTGACATGGGAGATCTGCGGGATGTCCCCGATCGAGGTCAGACCCGTTGCGGGCACCTGAATATTCGTCTCGCCCGCGTTGATCACCCCGGTGATCTGCGCCCCCCCGCTCAAGGGACCTGCAAGCCGCAGATCGCCGTTCAGCGTGGTGCTGTAAAGGCTCGGGTCCGCATAGACGAGGTTGCGAAGGGTCACGTTGATATCCGCAGGCAAGGCCGGTGTCAGGGTGATCGCCCCCGCCACGCGCAGCTCTCCGCCATCGACGGCCTGACCGGTCACATTGAGCTGCGCCCGGTTGTTGCCAAGTTGGACATCCGCGTCGATCCCCCGCAAGGCCACGCGCAGGTTCGGCGCGGTGAAGGTCGCGCCGCTGGTGGTGATGCGCCCGCTGACCGACGACAGCGCCGCCGGTCCGTTGATCTGCAAATCGAACCGCGCTTGGCCTTGCAAATTGCGCGGGGCGAGGAAGGGACGCGACAACCCCAGCGGCGCATTGCCCACGATATCGAGGTTCAGCGTCCCGTCGGTATTCACCAGCCCTGCCACGGTCGCCTGCGTGCCCGCGGGTCCATTGGCGTTGGTGTCGATGCGCCATGCCTCCCCCTCGCGCCGGGCCGAGCCTGCGACGCTGAGCGGGCCGTTCACCTGCTCCACCAGTGCGCCGATGTCGGGCATGTTCAACTGGAAATCGACCGCCGCATTGGGGCCGGTGACCAAACCTTCGACCGTCGCCCGCGCGCCGTAAGGCCCGCTTGCGCTGGCATCAAGGATCACGCCGTCATCGGTCTGCCGCGCCACGCCATTGGCGGCGAAAGAGCCGGAGACGCTGGGCACCAGCGGGTTCACATTGGGCACCGAGACGTCGAAGCGCATCGAGACCTCACCGGTGACCAGCCCTTCAACCATAGCACTGCTGCCATAGGGACCGTCAGCGCTCACATCCACGGCGATCCCGTCTTCTGTTTGGCGGATGTCACCCTTGGCCGAGAGTGGGCCGTCCACACCGGGGGCCAACGGGCTGACATCCGGCAAACTCAGGTCAAAACGCAGCGCCATGTCAGGCCCCGTTGCCAAGCCTTCGACCGCGACGCGGCTGTCGTAGGGGCCATTGGCAATGGTATCGACGACAAACCCCTGTTCGGTCTGCTCCAGCGTGCCGCTGGCCGCGACCCCGCCGTTGATCTGCGGGACAAGGGGTTGGATGTCGGGCAGCGACAGGTCAAAGGCCACATCGACGCGCGGCATGACCAGCCCTTCGACCGAGGCCTGCGCCTCCAACGGGCCGCTGGCTTCGGTGTCGATTTTCCACCCCTGCGGCGTCTGGCGCAATGCGCCCTTGGCGGTGACCGGGCCGGTGATATCCGCCTCGGGCAGGAAATCTTCGATCCGGGGGATATCGGCGGTAAAGTCGATCTGCGCGTCCTCGCCCGTGGCCAAGCCCGACACGGTGAGCGCCGCGTCATAGGGCCCATCGGTGACCGCGTCGACGACCCAGCCGGGGGTCTCTTGCACAGCTGTCGCCTTGACCGCGATGGGGCCTTCGTATTGCGGCAGCACCAGCCCGACATCGGCGAGCGTGAAGTCCAAGGCCGCGCGGCTGTCTTCGCTGCGCAGCTCAACATCGCCGGTCAGGTCCAGCGCATCGTTCTTGAGGTCCAGATCGCGCAGGAAAGTCCCCGTCTCGTTGCGTTTCGCGACCATGCTGAGGCTGGTCCGCCCCGCCAGAACCGCATCCGCCTGTTCGATCCCGATCACAAGGTCATCAGTCCCGCCCGCAATTGCCAGATCGAACATCCCGCCTAAAGGCGTGACCGTGCCGTTCAGCGCCAGCGCCGTGGCGCCCGCGATATCGCGGCCCGCCAGCGCGGAAAAGCGACTGATATCTTGGGCTTCGAGCGTCATCTTCAACTGGGTGAGCAGCCCCGTGTCGACCCCGTCGATCGCGGCTTCGCCGGTCAGGCCATAGTCTTCGCCCGATAGGGTCAGCCCGTTGATTTCAATCGGTTCACCTTCGACAAAGCGGATCTCGGCGCTGCCGGTGATCGCATCGCCGACGGCCTCGGCACTTGCCGGATCGGTCAGCGTCAGCCCCTCGGTGGTAAAGGTCACGTCGCCAAGGAATTGCCCCAGACTGCCAAGGTTCCCTTCGAGAATACCGTCGAGCGCCAGTTGGGTCTGCGCAATTTGCAGCGCGCCCGTGTCCAGCCCGGTGATGTCGAAGGCGCTGTCGAAACGGTCGCCATCGGCAGCATCGTAATCCACCCGCAGGGTCACAGCTTCGACCCGCGTGCCCTCACCCGAGTTCGGCAGAAGGGTCGAGGTGCCATCTGGGTTTGCGATCCGGCCTGAGATGTCGATCAGCGTCGGCCATTTCTCTTGGTTCAACGTGACCTGCCCCTGCAGATCGACGGAATTCGCGGCAAGGGCAAAGCTGCTGACTTCAACTGCACCGTTGCTTTCCAGCAGCGCATCCAGCGCTAGCCGCACGTCCTCGCCGAAGAAGTCGCGGTAGCGCGGGGCGAGCAGCGCGGTGATGTCGCCGCCGATATCAGCTTGAATGCGGCGGTCCGGTGTATCGCTGGCACGGCGCGGGGCCTGCGTGCCAAGGGTCACCTGCCCCGCCAAACGCTCTTGCCCATCGGTGGCGATGGTCACGTCGGTCGCAAAATCATCCAGCGGCCCTGCGCCTTCGACGGTCATCTGCACCGAAGGCTGCCCCGGCAGGTTCAGGAGTTTCGAGGCGATGCCTTCGGGGTCTTCGGTCAGGTTCAACAACAGGTCCAGCACATTTTCGGTGCGGTCAAAATCGGCCTGAATGTCGAACTCGCCCCGTTTGCCATCGGTGCGGCGGGCCTGAAAATCGACGATGCCGACCGTATCGGTCAGCCGTGCATTGGCGCTTACCGAAAGCTGCGCCGCCTCGCCCAAGATCGGCGCGCCCAAGTTGATCTCATCCACCGAGAAATCCGCGATTTCGATGGAGACAGGCAGATCAGGCAAGGCAAAGGGTTTGGCCTCGGCATCGGGCAGATCGACTTCGTTACTGACCGGCAGACGCTCGACATCGAGCCGTCCGGCGGTGAGTTGCTCGACCTCCAGCCGTCCGCGCAGCAGGGCCGAACGGTTCCAATCCAGCACCACGTCATCAAGCGTCAGCCAGATGCCATCGTCATCCGCAATCGTCATCCGGTCAAAGGAGGCCTCCGAACTCAGCGCCCCTGCGAATCCGTCGATACTGACGGTGCGGCCCGCGCCGCTCAGCGCGTCTTGAATGGTCCGGGTGAGAAAGCCCTTGTCGTCATCCAGTGCGGCAGCCGGTGTGAGGCAGGCCAGATAGACAAGGCTGGCGGTGAGGAACTGCAAAAACTGTCGCATTAAAACGCCTGTCCAATCCCAATATAGACTTGGAAATCTTCATCCACTTCCGGCCCCGATGTGGGCACGGCCACGTCCAGCCGGATCGGCCCGATGCCCGTGGCATAGCGCAGCCCCAGACCTGCGCCCGAGTGCCAAGTGCCTGATCCGTCGTAGAATTCTTCCGACCCGATATAGCCCGCATCGGCAAAGCCCACGACGCCGATCTTCTCGGTCAGGGCCACGCGCGCCTCTGCCGAGAGCCCGACAAAGCTGCGCCCGCCCACGGTGTCGCCGCTCGGCAGCTCAACCCCAAGCGTTTGATAGGGTTGTCCGCGGACGCTGCCGCCCCCGCCGGAGTAAAAGAGGTAATCCGCCGGGGCTTCCGACAGGTCCGGCCCCGCGACCGAACCAAGCTGCCCCCGGAAGGCCAGCGTCACCGGGCGCTCCGTCCCGAAGCTGCGGTAGTAACGCGCATCAACATAGGTCCTCAGACCGCTTTCAGACCCCGACAGGGCGACAAAGGGCGTGAGGCTGGCGTCGATGTAATAGCCATCGGTGGCGTCCAACTCATTGTCGCGGTAGTCGAACTCGGCCCCCAGCGGCAGGGTCAGAAGGGTGTATTGGTTGGTGCCGAAGGCATCCTCGGTCTCGGCCACACGCAGGCCGAGGCCCGCGGAATAGGTGCGATTCTGGTTGGCAATCCGCTCGATCCCCGCCTCCAGATCCAACTGGCGGGAAAAGTAATTCACCTCATCAAGCTGCTCCAACGTCGCCAGAGCGTAGAAATCGGTGTCTTCGTTAAAGGTCGCCGGACGTTCGAACCGGGCAGAGAGCGTATAGTCTTCGCCGCCCGAATTGCCGCCGATGCCTTCGATCTCAGCCGAGAGGCGCAGACGTTCGGCCCCGCCCAGCAGATTGCGGTGCAGCCAGAAAGTGCTCAGCGTCAGCCCTTCTAGCGAGGACAGTTCCGCACCGAAGCCAAAGCGCCGCTTGGGCGCTTCGGTCACCTGCGCGGTGATGGGCAGCGTGTCGTTGGGGCCAATGCGATCCGCTTCGATGAGCGCCACAGCGTCGAACGCGCCGGTGCGGCGGAGCCGTTCGGTGGCCAGTTCCAACTCTTCGGGAGAGAAGACCTCCCCCTCCGGCAGGCCCGCGATTTCGATTAGCCGCGCGGTGCGCACGTCTTCGTTGCCGGTCACTGTCAGCGCGCCAAAGCGCAGCTTTGGCCCCGGAGCCAGCCGCAGGGCAGCGTCGATCTGGCGCTCACTGTGTTTGGCCACAAGGTCTTGATCCGCCAATGCCGCTTTCGCGTGGCCCACATCGCGCCAACCGCTGACGCCAGCCGAGACGGTTTCCTTCAGCACGCCAAGGCTCGCGGTCTCCCCAACGGCAAATCCGTCCGGCAACTCGGTGCCCGGGGCTATGGGCGCGATGCGGGTCGCGCCAAAGCGGAACTTCGGCCCCGGGTCTACCGTGATCACGGCCCGGTCGATGCGGCGCGGTGGTTGGACAGGGGGAATCGCGGCGGCATCGACGCCATCCAAGGTGATCTTGAGTGTCGGCCCGAAATACCCGTTGTCGTAAAGCAGCGCCAAAAGCCGCCCATAATCGGCCTGCGCCGCTGCGACCAACTCCTGCGGCGTGGCAGGCTCGGCATCCTCATCGGTCTGCTCGGCCAGCAAGGACCCATCGCGCAGGGTGGCATAGAGGTCCGAATCCGCCGCGATGCCGGTGATGGCCAGTTCCGCGGCCTGTGCCGCAGCCCCCCCGCCAAGAAGTAGTCCAAGAGCGAGACAAAGCGCCGCCCCTTGAGTCTGCCCTTGTTGCGCCACGCGCTACCCTCCTTGCGTTCGTCACCCCGGTTTTCGCGCCGGTTCTCCTTTGCCCGCCCAAACGGGCCTTATTCTTAGCAACCGTTAAACGGCATTGCCGCCTTGGCTGCAAACACTCTGCCGGGGGAATCGCGCGATGAGAACGGTCTGCCCCGCCCCGCGCAGGTGTCACGCGCGGAATCGGCAAGATACCGCGTAGCAAGACTGTAGGCTGACCACGCCCCGAGACGAGGGTAAAAAGGATTTTTCTTTCAGGGGGTCCGACCATCGCTTTGCATTGCAAAGCATGGTGGTGCGGTCGGAGAGACTCGAACTCTCACGGGTGTTACCCCACAGCGACCTCAACGCTGCGCGTCTACCATTCCGCCACGACCGCACGCCATGGTTGGTGGGCGGGGTTTAGCCAAAGACCAAGGGCTTGTGAAGAGGCAATCTGCAAATTTTTTCAATGCGTTTCAGAAAGCGGGTTCAGCCCCCGAGTTTCCGCAGCCGCACCCCCGATCACAATCCCCTTACCGCCCTGCAATCTGACGGCTCAGCCGTTGAAAGCGCGCGTTCGGCGGGCCATCTGTGACGGAAGCAAGAAGGAACACGCCATGCCCGCAGACACCGCCACCCCCACAGATACCCCCACCGTGCAGATCGACATCGTATCGGATGTGATGTGCCCTTGGTGTATCGTGGGCTACAAACAACTTGAGCAAGCGCTCGGCGCGGTTGGCGTCGGCGCCTTCGTGCGCTGGCACCCCTTTGAGTTGAACCCGCAGATGCCAGCCGAAGGCCAGAACATGGCCGAACATCTGGCCGAGAAATACGGCTCCACCCCTGCCCAATCGGTCGAGAATCGCAAACGGCTGACCCAGATGGGGCAAGACCTCGGCTTTACCTTTAACTTTTCCGACGACACGCGGATGCAAAACACCTTTGCCGCGCATCAACTGCTGACATGGGCGCAGGTCCAAGGGCTGCAACACCCGCTGAAGATGGCCCTTTTTGACGCGCATTTCAGCCAAGGGCGCAATGTGAACGACATTGATGTGCTCGCCGATGTTGCCGCTTCCGTCGGATTGGACCGGGATGAGGCGCTTGAGGTGCTCCGCAGCGGCAGCTTTGCCGAACAGACCCGCGAAGCGCAGCAATTCTGGACCTCGCGCGGCATCTCCGGCGTGCCGTCGATGATCTTCGAGGGCAAATACCTCATCACCGGGGCGCAGGGAGCAGAAAACTATGCCCAAATCCTGCGCAAGGTCTTGGAGGAACGCGACGCCGCCGCCTAACACTGTGCCTCTGGCGGTGCGGCGCGGGTCTTGCTAAGGCATCCCCATGGTTGAATGGATCATCACTGACGGCTTGACCGACTACCGCAGCGCCGAGGCGTGGATGGAGGCGCGTGCCACCGCCATCGCCGCCGGTGAGGCCGAGGAATGCATCTGGCTGGTCGAGCATCCCCCGCTCTATACCGCCGGAACCTCGGCGCGGGCCGAAGACCTGACAGAGCCCGACCGCTTTCCCGTCTACCCCACCCGGCGCGGCGGGCAGTATACCTATCACGGGCCGGGCCAGCGTGTGGCCTATGTGATGCTCAACGTCGCCGCCCGGGGGCGCGATGTGCGCTGTTTCGTGCGCCAGCTCGAAAACTGGGTCATCGCCACCTTGGATCAATTCAACCTGCGCGGCGAAATCCGCCCCGGACGCGTCGGCGTTTGGGTGCAACGGCCCGAGAAACCCGCCCAGCCCGATGGCAGCCCCGCCGAAGACAAGATCGCCGCCATTGGAATCAGGCTGCGCAAATGGGTCAGCTTCCACGGCATCAGCATCAATGTGGAGCCGGACCTCAGCCATTTTGGCGGCATCGTCCCCTGCGGCATCACAAACTACGGCGTGACCTCACTGGTCGATCTGGGCCTGCCCGTCACGATGGACGATGTCGATCTCGCCCTGCGCGCCACCTTTGATGAGGTTTTTGCCAGCGACCCCACAGGCAGCTGCGACATCATCCCCTAACAGCAGCAAAGCACGCGCCAAGCGCCCCAAAGGCCGGATTTTACGGCGATCACCACAGCGCAAAAAATACCCACCCTGCGACCATCGCGCCCATTGCCCCCGCGAGACGGTCGCTCTAAAACGGGCGCGACACCGCATGTGCCGCCTATGGCGCCATGTGTCCAATTCATTTGCAGGAGGCACCGCATGGCAGACGCAGCCATTCACGGCCAAGATCATCACGACGACCGGGGGTTCTTTACCCGGTGGTTCATGTCCACCAACCACAAAGATATCGGTATTCTGTACCTTATCGTCTCGGCCTTGGTCGGTCTTATTTCGGTGGCATTCACCGTGTACATGCGCCTCGAGCTCATGGATCCGGGCGTTCAATACATGTGTATGGAAGGCGCGCGTTTCATCGCGGATAGCTCTGCCGCCTGTACGCCAAACGGCCACCTGTGGAACGTGCTGATCACCGGCCACGGCATCCTGATGATGTTCTTCGTCGTGATTCCCGCGCTCTTCGGCGGTTTCGGCAACTACTTCATGCCGCTGCAAATCGGCGCGCCGGACATGGCCTTCCCGCGGATGAACAACCTCAGCTTCTGGCTCTATGTCGCAGGCACCACCCTCGCGGTCTGCTCCCTGCTGACACCCGGCGGCAACGGCCAGCTCGGCTCCGGCGTGGGCTGGGTGCTCTACCCGCCGCTTTCGGTGCGCGAAGCGGGCATGTCGATGGACTTCGCGATCTTCGCGGTGCACGTCTCCGGCGCCTCCTCGATCCTCGGCGCGATCAACATGATCACCACCTTCCTGAACATGCGTGCCCCCGGCATGACCCTGTTCAAAGTGCCGCTCTTCGCCTGGTCGATCTTCGTCACAAGCTGGCTGATCCTTCTGTCCCTGCCGGTTCTGGCGGGCGCGATCACCATGCTCTTGATGGACCGCAACTTCGGCTTCGCCTTCTTCGACCCCGCAGGCGGCGGTGACCCGATCCTCTACCAGCACATCCTGTGGTTCTTCGGCCACCCCGAAGTCTACATCATCATTCTGCCGGGCTTCGGCATCATCTCCCACGTCATCGCGACCTTCTCGCGCAAACCAGTCTTCGGCTACCTGCCGATGGTCTGGGCGATCATCGCGATCGGCGCATTGGGCTTCGTCGTCTGGGCGCACCACATGTACACCGTGGGCATGACCCTGAACCAGCAGGCCTACTTCATGCTGGCCACCATGGTCATCGCGGTGCCAACGGGGGTGAAGGTCTTCAGCTGGATCGCCACCATGTGGGGCGGCTCGATCGAGTTCAAAACACCGATGCTCTGGGCCTTTGGCTTCCTGTTCCTCTTCACCGTCGGTGGCGTCACCGGCATCGTGCTGAGCCAGGCCGCTGTGGACCGTGCCTATCACGACACCTACTACGTCGTGGCACACTTCCACTACGTGATGTCGCTCGGCGCCGTCTTCGCCATCTTCGCGGGCATCTACTTCTACCTGCCCAAGATGACGGGCCGCATGTACCCCGAATGGGCCGGCAAACTGCACTTCTGGGCGATGTTCATCGGTGCAAACCTGACCTTCTTCCCGCAGCACTTCCTGGGCCGTCAGGGCATGCCGCGCCGCTACATCGACTATCCTGAGGCATTTGCCTACTGGAACCAGTGGTCCTCGATCGGCGCCTTCCTCAGCTTCGCCTCCTTCCTCTTCTTCTTCGGGGTGATGGCCTACACGCTGACCCGCGGCGCGCGCTCCACAGCAAACAACCCGTGGAACGAATTCGCGGATACGCTGGAATGGACCCTGCCCAGCCCGCCGCCCGAACACACCTTCGAGCAGCTTCCGAAACAGGAAGACTGGGACAAGCAGCACAGCCACTAAGCTGACCCAAACCACAAAGGCCCCGCTCCCCGCGGGGCCTTTTCTTTTGCCCCCACTCCTCTGACAGCCGCCCCTCCCCTCTAACTTCATCCTTTCTCAAATACCCTCGGGGGTCCGGGGGCAGAGCCCCCGCCTTACGCAAATTTTTCCACCAAAAACCACATTTCCCTCTTGAAGCCCCCCGCCCCAATAGGTATCTCGCCTTCACCAGACGGTAAGCGGGCGTAGCTCAGGGGTAGAGCATAACCTTGCCAAGGTTAGGGTCGGGCGTTCGAATCGCCTCGCCCGCTCCATCTGGACTTCACAGGGTCGCATCTTTGGATGCGGCCCTTTGTGTTTTTCGCCCCCAAAACCACCGCAAAAAAAATTGCCGCGCGACGCTTAGATCACTTCATTTCCCCCTTGCAGCCCCCTGCGGGAATGGGTATTCCCCCCTCACCAACCGGATGCGGGCGTAGCTCAGGGGTAGAGCATAACCTTGCCAAGGTTAGGGTCGGGCGTTCGAATCGCCTCGCCCGCTCCAGGTTGATCCTACCACCCCGTAGGAAACGCAAAGCCGCCCTTTGGGGCGGCTTTTGTGTATCTAGCCCTACATAAAAAAACGCCCCATGACGAACACGGGGCGTAAGGTACGGAACGAGGGACAGTAGGTGGCCGGCAGGCGTTCCGGGCCTGCGGTCGCCTTTAAATTTAGGAAGCCTTAGCCGTTTTCAAAGGGGCCGGGCCCGGCCGCCCTGCCCCCTGCTCGGTTTTGAGCCAGTTCTTGCCGATTCTCAGCCGCCAAGCCGGCTGGCATAGAGCGCGATGGCCGCCGCGTTGGAGACGTTGAGCGAGCCGAATCCGCCCGCCGCATCGATCCGCACCAGCGCGTCTACGGTCTCGCGGGTCTTCTCCCGCAGCCCCGGCCCCTCGGCCCCCAGAACAAGCGCCACGGGGCGATCACGGCGGCCTTCGACGGCTTCCTCGATGGTCTGCGTCGCCTCGCCATCAAGCCCCAGCACCAGATAGCCCATCTCCTGCAAGGCCCGGATGGCATCGGCAAGGTTGCGGACTCTCAGATAGGGCTGGCGCTCCAGCGCACCGCTGGCGGTTTTGGCCAGCGCCCCGGTCTCGGGCGCGGAATGGTGTTTGGTGCCGATGACCGCCGAGGCGCCAAGCACTTCGGCAGAGCGTAGAATCGCGCCGACGTTATGCGGATCGGTCACCCGGTCGAGCAGCAAGAGCCGCGGCGCAGAATCACCGATGGCCACATCCTCCAATCGGCCCCAGTTCAGCGGCTTCACCTCCAGAACAGCGCCTTGGTGGACCGAGTTCGGATCGAGCGGCGGGCGGAACTTGCGCGGGTCCACGACCTGCGGCGTGATTCCCGCCTCGGCGATGGCCTCTTCCAGCTTCGCCTGCGCGTTCGGCGTGACCATCAACTGCAATTTTTCACGCCGCGGGTTCATCAGCGCATCGCGCACCGCATGCAGGCCGAACAGCCAGACCGTCTGCGCCGCTTCGGCCTTCTTGTCCTGCTCTTTTTGCACGACCCATTTGGGTTTCTTCATCTCTTTATCCTTTCGTGCGATTTCCCCAAGATTTCTCAGGAATTCGCCTTGACGCTTCTTTGGCTCGCTTGTAATCACGCCCCCACGTCAGGTGCAATGCACCGGGACAAAGTGGGCGACAGGCCGCAAGGTGTGGCAGGGGACTGTAACTCCCTCGCGGAGACGCACGCCTGGTTCGATTCCAGGGTCGCCCACCACTTTCTCCCCCCTCGCGATAGTTCGTATGCGCAGTTAAGGCGCGCTCGTGGCGACCGATCAACGCCGCGCCCGGGGGCTATCAAGGGATCAACACATCGCGCCGCACAAAACCCTCAATCGCCATTCCCAAATCGTCGTAAACCACCTGAACCCGAACCCTCTCAACCGACCCGAGATCGAACGTCAGGTAAGGCTGCGGGTCCCCCTCCAGAATCGCATTCGGCGTGGGCGATGAATCGTGACAGGGCGGCATCGGCAGATTCTGCATCGGCGCGTCGTTCACCGCGATTGCCATGGCGGCCAGCCCGCAGCGCCAGCTCCACAGGTGGGTCACATAGAGCAAGTCTCGCCCATCATACTCCCGCACGGCGATCCAATTCCCGCGGGTGGCGTCCAGGATCGGACGCACCTCTGCGGCGGTGGTGAAACGGCCCGTGGGTGTCTGGTCTTCGGCGACCAAGCCGGGGGGCACGGCATCCATGTAGAATGCAGGCGGCGGGGCCGCGGGTGCCGGGGGCGCCGCCGGGCTGGCCGGGGCTGCGGGGCGTGCCGGAGCCTGCACCGTCATCGGCGCATCCGGTCGGCCTACCCCGTCCGAAGGCGCAGAGGGGCCGCCCAAGCTGATAGCGATCACGGCAAAGACAAAATCGAACATTCGAACCCCTTTCGCAGGCCGCTCAAATTGCTGGCTTTTGCCGACAGAGCCCTGCCCCTATACTGGCCGAAAACCAAAGGCCGCAGTTAAGTATGACACGCAATTCGCGTATCCCGCAAATTTTCAACGTCGTCATCGTGGGCCAAGAGGGGCGGCTGGCCTATGAGGCGTTGCTTTTCGCCGCCTCCCTGCGCCATTCCTGCCCGGAGTTTCAAGGCCGCCTGCTGATCGCCGAGCCGCAGCCCGGCCCGCTATGGGACAGTGATCCGCGCATCACCGACAGCGCGCTGCGCGAGGCGCTGAGCGAGCTTGGGGCGGAGTTCGTCCCCTTTGACAATCAGCATTTCGGCGGCACCTACCCCAATGGCAATAAGATCGAGATGCTCAGCGCCCTGCCCGCGGGCGAACCCTTTGTTTTCTTTGACACCGATACGCTGATCACCGGCGATCTGACGGCGGTGCCGTTTGATTTCGACCGCCCCTCGGCCTCTCTCAAACGCGAGGGGACATGGCCCGAGCCGCAGCTATACGGGCCGGGCTATAGCGCGTTGTGGAAGTCGCTTTACGACAAGTTCGGCCTCGACTTCGCCAGCAGCCTCGACCTGAGCCAACCGGATGAATATTGGCGGCGTTATCTCTATTTTAACGCCGGGTTCTTCTACTACCGCTGTCCGCAGGAATTCGGTGATCTCTTCCTGCGCTACGCACTCGCTGTGCGCGACGATCCTCCGGTTGAGCTTTGCGCGCAGAGCTTTGACCCATGGCTCGACCAAATCGTGCTGCCGCTGGTGATCCACGCCCTTGGCGGCGGGCGGGGCACCCTGCCCGCTGGCCTGCTGGATGGCAAGGTGTCCTGCCACTATCGCTTTCTGCCCCTGCTCTACGCGCGGGAGAGCGATCAGGCGATCGAGGTGCTGGAGATGATCACGGCCCCCAACCGGATGAAAAAGGTGCTCAAGCAGCGCGATGCGATCAAGCGGATGGTCTATCAGGGCCGCGGGGCCAAGGTGCGCGCGCTTTTCGATCAAGACAACCTGCCCCGCCGCGAACAGGCGATCCGCAACCGGATCAAATCAAACGGTTTCTGGATGCGCTGAGCCCCGCCTGCCCCGTTGTCTGGACGAGTCTTTGCGCCTAGGCTGCGCGAGAACCATTTTCTGAGAGGACAGACCAATGGCCGACAGCCCCACCCCACATTTCGACACGCTGCAAATCCACGCAGGCGCCAACCCCGACCCGGCCACCGGCGCGCGGCAGACGCCGATCTATCAGACCACAGCCTATGTCTTTCGCGATGCCGATCACGCGGCGGCTTTGTTCAACCTTGAGGAAGTCGGCTATATCTATTCGCGCCTGACCAACCCCACCAACGCGGTCCTGCAAGAGCGTATCGCCACGCTCGAAGGCGGCGTCGGTGCGGTCTGCTGCTCATCGGGTCATGCGGCGCAGATCATGGCGCTGTTCCCGCTGATGGGGCCGGGCAAGAATATCGTCGCCTCTACCCGTCTCTATGGCGGCACGGTCACGCAGTTCAGCCACACGATCAAACGCTTTGGCTGGTCCTGCAAGTTTGTCGACTTCGACGATCCGCAGGCCGTGGCCGATGCGATCGACGACGACACCCGCGCGGTCTTTGGTGAGGCCATCGCAAACCCCGGCGGCTATATCATGGATGTGCGCGCTATTGCGGATGTGGCCGATGCGGCGGGCATTCCGCTGATCATCGACAACACCAGCGCCACCCCCTACCTCTGCCGCCCGATTGAGCATGGCGCGACGCTGGTGGTGCATTCCACCACCAAATACCTCACCGGCAATGGCACCGTTATGGGCGGCTGCGTGGTGGATTCAGGCAAGTTCGACTGGTCCGCGAATGACAAATTTCCCTCCCTCAGCCAGCCTGAGGAAGCCTATCACGGCATGAAGTTTCACGAGACCTTCGGCCCCATGGCCTTTACCTTCCACGGCATCGCCATCGGGCTGCGCGATCTGGGGATGACGATGAATCCACAGGCGGCGCATTACACGCTGATGGGGATCGAAACCCTGTCGCTGCGGATGGAGCGGCATGTGCAAAACGCGGTCAAGGTCGCCGAATGGCTCGAACAGGACGACCGGGTCGAGTATGTCACCTATGCTGGGCTTAAATCCTCGCCCTATCACGAGCGGATGCAAAAGGTCTGCCCCAAAGGCGCCGGCGGGCTTTTCACCTTTGCGGTCAAGGGCGGCTATGACGCCTGTGTGAAACTGGTCAATAGCCTTGAGATCTTTAGCCATGTCGCGAACCTGGGCGATACGCGCTCGCTGATCATTCACTCCGCCTCCACCACCCACCGGCAACTGACGGCAGAGCAGCAGGAAGCGGCGGGGGCCGGTCCGGGCGTCGTGCGCATCTCTATCGGGACCGAGGACGCGGACGATCTGATCGCTGATCTCGATCAGGCACTGGCCAAGGCGACCAGCTAAACCACCTTCCCCCGCCGATCACCTCGGCGGGGGTTTTCCATCTGCGGCAGCTTACTGCCCCGGGGCAATCGCAAAGGTCATCGAGACCTGCGCCCGCACCTCGACCTCACCTTCGGCCACGGCACTGTCCATCGCCATCCCCATACGGGCGGATTCGAACATCTTGGGCTGCGCGTGGGAGTTTTCGGTCATGCGGATCAGCGTGCCGAGCTTCACCCCTGCCGCCTCGGCCAACTGCCGCGCGCGTTCGGTGGCATCCGCAACGGCGGCTTTGCGTGCCTCGGCCAGCGCATCTTTCGGGTCTTGAAGACCAAAGTCCAAGCCGTTGAAATCATTCGCTCCTTCGTCGATCACCGCATCCATCATCGCGCCCAAGCGCTCCAGATCGCGCACTTTGACCGTTACGGAGTTGCCCGCCTGATAGCCGGTGATGCGCGGCGCCTCGCCGTTTTCATTCGCGCGGCGGTCATGCACCGGGCGCAGGTAGAAACGGCTGGTCTGACGGTCCTTCGCAGCGACGCCCTGCGCGTCGAGCTGGGTGAGGATCGCGCTTACGGCGGCATTCACCCCGTCCATCGCGGCCTTGGCGGTTTCGGCCTCTTCGGTCACGCCCAAAGTGATCGTCGCCATGTCGGGTGCGGCGGCGATGCTGCCTTGGCCGGTGACGATAATCCCCTCTTCCGGTCCCTGCTGGGCCGAGACCAATCCGGCCCCCGCCATCCACGCCAGCGCCACCCAATTCATCAGTCGCATGTTCGTTCCTTTCCGTGCATCAATGCGCCGCCATTTGCCCATCGCGGGCCGGTTCTGACAAGCACCTGCGCGGTGCGCACCCTTCCCTTGGGCGAACTCCTGCTCTATCCTTCGCCATGACTGCGGCGCGTCTGTAAGTGCGCCCGACCCCATGCTAAAGTCGACCGCGATGAAGCCGAATTTTACCCTCTCCCTGTCGTTCGACGGCATTCGTTTGCTCCACCGCACATCGGGCGGATGGCAGCTTGTTGGTGAAGTGGCGCTCGACAGTGCCGATCTGGCGGCGGAACTGGCGGTCTTGCGCAAAACCGCCACGGCGTTGGAGCCCGGCGGGCTGCGCAGCCTGCTGTTGATCCCCGACGCGCAGATCAAATACCTCACCCTCGACACGCCGGATATGGACCCCGCCGCCCGCCGTGCCGCAGCGGCAGAGGCGCTGGAGGGGGCCACGCCCTATCCGGTTTCCGATCTGGTGTTTGACGTGCATGCCGATGGTGGGAAGAGCCTTGTTGCAGCCGTGGCCCGCGAGACTTTGGACGAAGCCGAGGCTTTCGCGGTGGAGCATCGTTTCCACCCGGTCAGCTTCGCCGCCGCCCCGGCCAATGAGAGCTTCGATGGCGCGCCGCATTTCGGCATGACGAAAGCCGCGTCGGACCTGCTGGAACCCGGCGAAACCGTGGAGCCTGAGGCGGCTCCCATCGTGATTTCCGGCGTGATGAACGCGCCCGAAGGGCCGGTCGTGGACACGGATGAGACGACCCCCGTGGCCGAGCCTGAGCTTGCTCCGCCGCCGGTAGAGGAAGACCTGCCGGATTTGGGCTCGACCGAGGACGTTTCGGAAGCCGCCCCCGCGTTGGAGCCACCCCCCGAAGACACGCCACCGCCCTTGGACGAAGACCTGCCCGCCTTGGACGCTGCGGCGGAAACGGAGGCGACGGAAGACCCGGCAGAGGCTGAGCTGGCCCCCACTCCAGAGGAAACCCCACCGCCGTTGGCAGAAGACCTGCCCGCGTTGGAGACCCCCGCGCCAAGCGAGGAACCGGAAGAGACGGAGGCGGACGCGCCGCCCGCCCCCACGGGCAGCGTTGCGGCATCCGCAGCCCCCCTTGCGGCGGCGGCAAGCACGCAGGCCGCGCCGCAGCCCGAGCCTTCGCGCAAGGTTGATTTCTCGGCACCGCCCTCGCGCAGTGCCCCTGCCGCCGGTTTTGCAAGCCGCCGTGGCGGGTCAGACAACGCGCCCAGCCTTGGCGGCGCGAGCCGGGAAACACCCCCGCCTGCCGCCAAAGCGGAAGCGACGCCCGCGCCCGCCCCCAGCACAGCCTCCCTGCCCGTCGGCGCACCTTCGCCCGCTGCGGCCCCGCTTGCGCCGCAGATGCCCGTCGAACCGGCCACCGCCGCCGCCGCGACGGAGGCCGCAGCCCCCCAGCCTGACAGCAGCTCGCTGACGCCCGAGACGACCACCTCGACCGGCACCTTCCTCAGCCGCCGCAAACCGAAAGCGTCGAAAGACCGCCGGACCGCCCCTGCCAGCCCCGCCGCGGCCACCCCAGCAACAGAGGCCGAGCGGATGACCGTTTTCGGCGCGCGCCGCCGGAACGAAGTCGGTGGCAAGCCGCGCTTCCTTGGCCTGATCCTGACGGCGGCGCTTTTGGTCTTCTTGGCCGGTGTCGCGGCTTGGGCCTCGATCTTCCTCGACGAGGGCAGCGCGCTTTCGCGGCTCTTTGGCGACCGGAGCCCGCGCAGCACCGCCGAAGCCTTGGCCCCTGCGGAAACCCCTGAAATCGAAAATGACATTGCCGTGCTGCCCCCCGAACCGGCAGAGCCTGACGCAATCGAAACCGCTGCTTTGGACGCCGGCTTGACCGACGAAGACGGTGCCGTGCTCGACGCGCTGCGCGACCCTGAGCCGCGCCCCCTGTCAGAGATGACCGAGGCCGAGATCGACGCCAAATATGCCACCACCGGCATCTGGGCCCGCGCCCCGGACGTGCCCCCGGCCCCGGCAGCGGCGATTGATATCGACGATCTCTACCTCACCAGCATCGACCCGATCAGCAGCACGACAGACGCCGTGGCCCTGCCGCCCGCCGATGAGTTCGGCACCGACATTGCCCCCGGCGCGGTCAGCTCTCCGGCGGCGGCGGGCACACGCTTTGCGCTGGACGCGCGCGGCTTGGTCAAACCCACGGCGCAGGGGGCGCTTAGCCCCGATGGCCATCTGGTCTACCTCGGACGCCCCGCCGTGCAGCCCCCCGCCACTCTGACCCGGCCCGAAGCCGAACCGGCTGAGCCCGAGGTCGACAGTGCCTTGGCCGAGGCCCGGCCCCGTCTGCGCCCCAACGATTTGGCAGAGACGACCGAACGCGCCCAGCTTGGCGGGCTGACACGTTCCGAATTGGCCGATCTGCGCCCGCAACTGCGGCCCAAATCCGTTCAAGAAATCGCTCAGGAAGCGCTCGCCGCTGCCACGCCTGAGCCCGAGGTTGCCCCCATCGACACCAGCGGCGCGGTTGCCGCCGCCCTCGCCACGCCGCCCGCAATCCAGAACGCGACGAAACAGGCCACAACCCAGTCGCGCCGCCCCGATACCCGGCCCCGCAATTTCGACCGGATCGTGAAACGCGCCGCCCGCCGGGCTGCGCCTGCGCAGGTCGCGAGCGTGGCACCCAAGGCCGTGCAGCCCCGCTTTCCATCGAAAACCTCCGTGGCGAAACAGGCCACGGTGAAGAATGCGATCAACCTGCGCGACGTCAATCTGATCGGCGTTTATGGCAAACCCTCGAACCGCCGCGCTCTGGTTCGGCTCAGCAACGGGCGCTATCAAAAGGTTGAGGTCGGCGACCGGATCGACGGGGGCCGCGTCTCGGCCATTGGCGATAGCGAGTTGCGCTATGTGCGCCGGGGTCGGAATGTCGTGCTGAAGATGCCGAACTAGGTCTCACCACATAAAAAGAGACGCCGCAGCGCCCCTTTTTCCCTCCCCCGGATGTACTTCTGACTAGGTGGCCTCAAGCTCACCATTGTCGATCTGCTCTTGCTCGATCGATTCAAAGAGCGCTTTGAAGTTGCCCTCACCGAAACCGTCGTCACCCTTGCGTTCGATGAACTCAAAGAAGATCGGCCCGATCACGGTTTTCGAGAAAATCTGCAACAGGATGCGCGTCTCGCCCCCGTCGACCACGCCTTCGCCGTCGATCAGGATGCCGTGTTTCTGCATGCGGTCCAGCGGCTCTTCGTGGCCGGTCACCCGCTCTTTCGACATCTTGTAATAGGTCTCGGGCGGCCCGGGCATAAACTTCAGCCCATTGTCGGCAATCGCATCGGTGGCGTCATAGATGTTACGCGCACCGACGGCGATATGCTGGATGCCCTCACCGTTGTATTTCTTGAGATAGGCCACGATCTGCCCGGTCTCGCCCCGGTCCTCGTTGATCGGGATGCGAATGCGCCCGCAGGGCGAGGTCAGCGCGCGGCTGGTGAGGCCCGTATATTTGCCTTCGATGTCGAAGAAGCGGATTTCGCGGAAGTTGAACAGGTCGCCGTAGAACTTGAACCAGACGTCCATATTACCCTTGTGCACATTGTGCGTCAGGTGGTCGAGGTAGTAGAACCCCACGCCCTCGGGCTTGGAGGTGGCGATCCAGTCGTATTCCCAGTTGTAGGGCGAGGTGTCGTAATACTGGTCGACGAAGTAAATCAGCGAGCCACCGATGCCCATGATCGCGGGCACGTCGAGCACCTTGCCATCGCCCTTGTATTCCTCGGCCCCATTGGCCACCGCGTGCGCCAGCGCCTTTTGCGCATCCACCACGCGCCAGCCCATCGAGGGGGCGCAGGGGCCGTGCTTTTCGACAAAACGCGCGGCAAAGCTCTCGGGGTCGTGGTTCAAGACGTAGGTGATGTCGCCCTGCTGCCAAAGCTCGATCTTCTTGGTCTTGTGATTGGCGACATGGGCATAGCCCATTTTGGTGAAGACATCGCGCAGCGCCTGTGGGTCGGGGCTGGCAAATTCGACGAACTCGAAACCATCGGTACCAGCGGGGTTCTCTGCCGTGATCTGCGATTTCGGGGCGTCATGCGGGAAAGGGCCCATGTCAGTCTCCTCTGCTTTGGGATTTGCCCCAGTCTACGCAGCAACCGCCGCGCGAATTGCGCGTATCGCAGCATTCAACTGGTCAATTTCGCGGAAGTGACGCATATTACCTCCAAACCATGCGGAGATTGCGCATCATGCTCGATGAGATCGACAGGCGGCTGCTAACGGCGCTGCAAAAGAACGCCCACCTCACGGCGCAGGAGTTGGGACAAGAGCTGAACCTCTCCCCCAGCCAAGCCGGGCGCAGGCGTCAGCGGTTGGAGGCGGAGGGCTACATTCGCGGCTATCACGCGCGGCTTGATCCGGTGCGGATGGGGCTGAACGTGCAGGGCTTCGTGCAGGTCCATCTGGGCACCCACGGGCCGGAACATTCGGCGAGCTTTGCCCGGCTCATGGCCACCCGTCCCGAGATTGTGAGCGCTTGGACGATGACGGGGGATGCGGACTACCTCCTGAGGGTCTATTGTGACGATCTGCCGAGCCTGAACAGGCTCATTCACGACGTTCTTCTGCCCCATCAGGCCGTGAGCCGGGTGCATAGCCAGATTGTCATGGACCAACTGAAACAGGACGGGCCGCTGCCCACCTGACGCTGAGAGAGGACCGCAATGGAAGGTTTCCTGTTCCAAGCCTCCGTCTATCTGGCCGCCGCGGTGATTGCCGTGCCCATCGCCGCGCGATTGGGGCTGGGATCGGTGTTGGGCTATCTGGCGGCGGGCATTCTGATCGGGCCGGTGCTGGGCCTTGTCGGGTCCGAGACGAAAGACGTGCAGCATTTCGCGGAATTCGGCGTTGTGATGATGCTCTTCCTGATCGGGCTGGAGTTGGAGCCGCGCGCGCTCTGGGACATGCGCCACCGTCTGCTGGGCTTGGGGGGCTTGCAAGTGCTGCTGTCGACCGCGGCCCTCATGGCCATCGCCATGGCTTACGACCAGCCGTGGCGCGTGGCACTGGCAATCGGGTTGACGCTGGCGCTGTCTTCGACGGCCATCGTGTTGCAAACCCTCTCGGAAAAGGGGCTGATGCGAACCCAAGGGGGCCGCTCCGTCTTCTCTGTCCTGCTGACGCAGGATATCGCGGTGATCCCCATCCTCGCCTTCCTGCCGTTGCTCGCCACGGGCATTCCGGGCGGGCTTCTGCCCGATGGGTCAATCTCGCTCGACCCTGAGGCGGTGGAGAATGCCCATCACGGGGCCGAGGGCAGCCACGCGGGCGACGTCGCCCATGCCGCGCAGACCTTCGTGCAGAGCCTGCCGGGCTGGGGCGTTACGCTGGTGACCATCGGAGCGGTCGCCGCAATCATCCTCGTGGGCATCTACCTGACCCGTCCGGTGTTCCGCTACATCCACCTCGCCAAGCTGCGCGAGATGTACACCGCATTGGCGCTGCTGATCGTGGTGGGGATTTCCTCGCTGATGACCGTGGTCGGCTTGTCGCCCGCCCTCGGCGCCTTTCTGGCGGGCGTGGTGCTGGCCAGCAGCGAGTTCCGCCATGAGTTGGAAACCGACCTCGAACCCTTTAAGGGGCTGCTCTTGGGGCTGTTTTTCATCACCGTGGGGGCGGGCATCAACTTTGTCCTGCTGTTCGAAAAACCGCTCATCCTGATCTGCATGGCGCTGTTGGTCATCATCGTCAAAGCGCTGATCCTGATGGTGCTGGGCCGCCTCTTCCGCCTCAAAGGCCGCGACGGTTGGCTTTTCACGCTGGCGCTGGCGCAGGCCGGGGAATTTGGCTTTGTGCTGGTCAGCTTTTCCCTCGCCACCGGCGTCATGCCCGACCCGATTGGCGAGACGCTTTTGCTGGTCGTGGCCCTAACCATGCTGATCACGCCGCTGCTTTTCATCCTGCACGACCTGATCAGCCGACGCCTTGACGACGGCGGCCCCGTCATCGCCGATGAGATCGACAGCAGCGGTCCGGTGATCATCGCGGGCGTCGGTCGCTTTGGCCAGATGGTGAACCGGATGGTCCAAGCCAGCGGGTTTCAAACCGTCGTGCTGGACCACAACCCCGAGACCATTGCCGTCATGCGGCGCTTTGGCTTCAAGGGGTTTCTGGGCGATCCGACGCGGCCTGACATCCTGCGCAAGGCAGGGCTGCAAGACGCCAGCGTCTTGGTGGTGGCCCTTGATGACCCAAAATCGGCGGTCTCTCTGATCTCCTACGCGCGGAAAGAGAACCCGAACCTGCATATCGTCAGCCGCGCGCGCGACCGCGAGGAGGTCTACCGCCACTATCAGGCCGGGTCGAATGACATCGTGCGCGAAATGTTCGACAGCTCACTTCGGGCCGGGCGCTATGTGTTGGAAAACATGGGGCTTTCGGATTTCGAGGCGAATGAGGCGCAAAAGCTTTTCTACGCCCATGACCGGGTCTCGGTCCGGGAATTGGCGGCGCTTTGGCGGCCCGATGTGCCGCCTTCGCAGAACGCCGCCTATGTGGCCCGGGCGAAGGAGTTGCAAAAGGATTTGGAGACCGCCTTTCTCAACCTTGGCGAGGACAAGGGCAAGGAAAGCGCCTGAACCGGGCAGCCCCCCTTTTTCTTTGGGGGGGGCCGCCCGCACCGCCCTATGCGTCGCTGACGCCCGCTTCGGCAAAAGTGGCCATACCCGCGTGACAGGCAAGCGCGGTCTTGAGGATGCCAATCGCCAAGCCCGCGCCTGAGCCCTCCCCCAGACGCAGGTTCAACTCCAGCAGCGGCTCCTTGTCCAACGCGCCCAAGAGCCGCCGGTGACCGCTTTCCGCGCTGAGATGCCCCGCGACGCAGTGATCCAGCGCGCCGGGTGCCGTGCGCGCGAGGCTGAGCGCGGCGGCACAGCAGATGAAACCGTCGAGGATCACCGGGATGCGCAAGGCCCGCGCCCGCGCCAGTGCTCCGGCCATCGCGGCCAATTCCCGCCCCCCGAGGCGGCGCAGCTGCTCTAGCCCATCGCCCTTGTCCGCATGCAGGGCGACACCCTCGGCCACGACCTCGGTCTTCAGTGACAGGCCCGCGTCATCCACCCCGGTGCCGCGCCCGGTCCAGAACTCCGCCCCGCCGCCCAAAAGCGCCGTGGCAAGTGCCGCCGCCGAGGTGGTGTTGGCGATGCCCATCTCACCCACGACAAGCAGATCGGCCTCGGGATTCACCGCCTCCCAGCCCGCCCGGAGCGCCTCGACGAATTCGTCTTCCGCCATCGCGGGCGCGACCGTGAAATCCTCGGTGGGCCTGTCCAAGGACAGCGGCACCACGTCGAGGCTCGCGCCATTGACCCGCGCGATCTGATTGATCGCCGCCCCGCCGTGCTGAAAATTCGCCACCATCTGCGCGGTCACCTCTGCCGGGAAGGCCGAGACGCCCCGCGCGGCGACCCCGTGGTTGCCTGCAAACACGATGATCTGGGGCGCGGCGATCTCGGCCCGCGCCCCGCCGCGCCAGCCGCGATACCAGACCGCGAGGTCTTCCAACCGGCCAAGCGCGCCGGGGGGTTTGGTCAGCATGGCGTCATGGGCCCGCGCCTCTGCCATCGCCGCGTCGTCGCAGGCGGGCATCGCACGCAGCAGGCTGCGAAATTCGGTAAGACTGGCGAAAGACGTGTTCATATACGGCCCTTTGCGGATTGATATTCAATCGTTTCTAGCCTTAGCCTGTCGGCGCTGAAAGTGCCGAAGGGGCGAAATAATGGCCATTCCCGACATCACCGCCCTGAGGCAGGTCTTCCGGCTCCGCGACATCGCCGTGGCCTTTGCATTGCTGACCCGCCTGCCCCTGCCACATTTCCATTTCCCGACCGAGCCGCACCGCCCCCCGGCCCGCAGCGCTTGGGCCTATCCGCTGGTCGGGATTGTGTTGGCGCTGATTGCCGGGACCGTTGGTGTGGCGCTGACGCGCCTAGGCGCGACGCCGCCGCTGGTGGCCGCCTTCGTGGTGCTGACGCTGGTGATGCTGAGCGGGGCGATGCATGAGGATGGCCTTGCCGATTGCGCCGATGGGTTCTGGGGCGGCTGGACCCGCGAAAAGCGCCTGAAAATCATGAAAGACAGCGTGATCGGCACCTATGGCGTCGTGGCGCTGGTGCTGTCGCTTTTGCTGCGTTGGTATCTCATCAGCGAATTGATCACGGATGAGGCGCTGATTTGGGCGCTGGTCGTCGCCTCCTGCGCATCGCGGGCGGCAATGGTCTGGGTGATGGACAGCCTGCCCACCGCCCGCCGCGACGGGCTGTCTGACCGTACGGGCCGCCCCGGTGAATTGGCGACGGCGGTTGCCGTGTTGATCGGCGTGGGGGTGATCGTGATGGCACCGGACTATTCGGCGTGGCGTTTAGCGCTGTTGGGGCTTCTGGCCGCGCTGGTGGTCCGTCAAATCGCCAAGCGCAAGATCGGCGGACAGACCGGAGATGTCTTAGGCGCCACCCAGCAGGTAACCGAAATTGCCCTGCTAACTGGCTGTCAGATGATGGCCTATGGCTGGCAGGCCATTCCATAAAAAAAACCACGCCCCCGGAAGGGACGCGGCCTTTTCTTAAATTCTGCGGCCTTTAGGCGGCGACGCGGCTTTCCAGCACATCGCCGACCTGTTTCGCAGCGGCGAGTTCGTCGCCCCCCGAAACAGCGGCCACTTCACGGGTCAGGCGCTCAAGCGCTGCTTCGTAAAGCTGACGCTCGGAATAGCTCTGCTCGCGCTGGTCGTCGGTGCGGTGCAGGTCGCGCACAACCTCGGCGATGGCAATCAGATCGCCGGAGTTGATCTTTTGCTCATACTCCTGCGCGCGGCGGGACCACATGGCGCGCTTGACCTTGGCCTTGCCCTTGAGCGTCTTCATCGCATGGTTGATCACATCGGGTGTCGACAGGGCGCGCATGCCGATTTCGGTCGCCTTATGGGTCGGCACCCGCAGGGTCATCTTGTCTTTTTCAAAGGAAATTACGAAGAGCTCCAGCGCGATGCCGGCAACTTCCTGCTCCTCAATCGAGACGATCTGCCCGACGCCATGCGCAGGGTAGACGACGAATTCATTGGGGCGGAAATCAAGCTTTTTCGATTTGGTCATATAGATCGCTCCTTGGCGCGCGGGGGAAGCCCCGCCATTAACTCAGACACCTGAACAGCACGTAAAACGCATGCGAAACGCAGCCTGAGCGGTCTGCGTTCGGGTGCGTTTGAGTTAGAAATGTGAGGTCAACCTTGGCAGCAGGGTCGAAACATTATCAGGCTCGTGTGTTACAGCTTGAAGACACTATAGCACAGAATCACGCCTTTCGGAAGCGCCCCCAAGCCGCCATCGGCGGTTTCCCGGTCAATTCAGCGGGTTAACACGCAAAGTTGAGGTCACAGAGTTGTCACAGGGCGCGAATCGCCGTGCCTTAGCCGCCCTCGCCCGGTTTTTCGGAGAAGAGCTCCATCTTGCCCTCTTTGCCATCCATCTCTTCCGCTTCGGGCAGCGGGTCTTTCTTGGTGATGATGACGGGCCAAAGTTCGGAATACTTGCGGTTGAACTCCACCCATTTTTCCATATCCGGCTCGGTGTCCGGGCGGATCGCGTCGGCGGGGCACTCGGGCTCGCAAACGCCGCAATCGATGCATTCGTCGGGGTGGATCACCAGCATGTTCTCGCCTTCATAGAAGCAGTCCACCGGGCACACTTCGACGCAGTCGGTGTATTTGCAAGCGATGCAGGCGTCATTCACGATATAGGTCATGCGGAAACTCTGGCTGGATATGTGAGAGACTAGCTAAACCGGGGCGCGGGATCATTCAAGGTGGCGCGCCTTAGAAAGATCAAGCTGCCTGCGGTCGCGCTTGGTCGGGCGGCCCTTTCCCTCGAAACCGGGATTTTCGGGCTGTCTGTCCTTTGATTTGGGCTGCGGCGGGGACAGATCGGTGTAAAGCGCCTGTGCCTCGGGGGCAGGGCCGCGCCGATGGCCAATCGCTTCGATCTGGATCACCCGCACATGATCGCCCTGCGTAAAGGTCAGCACATCGCCGGGGCCGACACTGCTGGCGCGTTTCTGCGTCGGCGTGCCGTTGATCCGAACCGCGCCGCCCGCCACCTGCGCGGCAGCGAGCGAACGGGTTTTGAAAAAGCGGGCGTGCCACAACCATTTGTCCAGCCGCAGTTTCGCGCCCGCCTCCACTTACTTGTCGTCCTTCAGCCCCATCAACGCGGCGGCAAAGGGGTTGTCAGGGTCGATCTGCTTTTCCTTACGCGGAGGACGGGCAGAGAAGTTCTGCGACTTACCGCCCTTGTCCCCGCCGGGCTTGCGCCCTTTGCCCTTGGCAGGCTTGCCACGCGGCTTGCCTTGCCCTTGATTGCGGTCCCCGCCGCGACGGTTGCCACCGCCATTGCCACGGGGAGCGCGCGCCCAAGTGAAGATGTAATAGGTCTCCATCTCCGGCCCGGCGACATCGGCATCGGGCGCGGTGCCCTGCGGGATTTCTTCCGCTGGCACTTCGGGGATGTTGGTGTCAACCTCAGGCTCTTCGGAGGCCACATCGGCCATGGGGGCGATGCCATCGTCGGGCATCTGCGCCACACCCGCAGGGCGGTCGTCGGGGTTGGTCTCATCCGAAGGGGTATCGATGATACCGCCTGCAGGTTCCTCGGCGTCGACATCCATGATCGGCTTGTCGGCTGCGTCGTCACCGAGCAGATCGCTGTCGAGTTTCTCTGGCACCACGGTATCGGCGGAGGGGTCCATCGCGTCATGGCTGCCGTCTTTGGGCATCACCACATCGACGGGTTTCACCTTGGTCCGCTCATCCTTCTCTGCCTTATAGCCCAGACCTTCCATCAGGTCGGCGAATTGCTCAAGCGTCATGCCGGTGATCGACAGCATGTCAGGCTTGGCCTCGAACCCGCCGCGCGAATCTTCGGCCCGCAGCATATCAGCGAGACGTTCCAGCATGTCGATGCGGATCGCGCGTTTGCCGGCGTTGCGGTAGCCCGACATGGTGTCGGCCCCGGCGGGCGCTTCGGTTTCGACCGGAATGGTCACCAGACCGGGCGGGGGGGATTCTGGGAATTCGTTCAGCCCTTTGGCCAGCGACCAGAGCACCAGACGCAGACGTGTCGGCGCGGGTTTGAGCATCAGCGGCATGAAGATGGTGAACTGGCCAAAACGAATGCCATGTTTGCGCAGCGCACCGCGGGCGTCTTGATCCAGCGCCTTCACATCCTCGGCGACTTGGGCGCGGGGCAGAATGCCGAAATTCTCAACCAGTTGGAAAGCAAAGCCACGGGCCAGACCGGTCAACGTGTCATCCTTGCTCAGCCCCAGCAGCGGCTCGAACAGGGCCGCGACCTTGCGGTCGATGAAGTGCTGGAGGCGGCGTTTTACCTTCTCGGCCACTTCAGGCCCGGCGATATCATCGACAAAGACTTCGACCTGCGGCTTCAGCGCGTCGCTGCCAGCGGTCAGTTTGCCCACCGCAGCGCTGCCCCACATGAGGCCGCCCTGTTCGGTGAAATCAATCTCGGTGTCTGGGGCGTTGTAGAACCGGTCGGCGCGCAGATGGAACTGCGGAGCCAAGGCCTGCAATGCGGCGGTTTTCACCGTTTTGTCTTCAGCCGCACCCGCGCCCTTGTCCACCCGAAAGCGGAACCCGTCCAGCTTGCCTACAAATTCACCTTCAACGGTGACTTCACCGGTCTCGTTTACATCGGCCACCATGGCTTCCTTCTGTCCAAGCCGGCGCAGCAATACACTCGTGCGCCGATCTACAAATCTTTGAGTCAAACGCTCGTGCAGAGCGTCCGACAAGCGGTCTTCTACGACACGCGTCGTGTCGCGCCAATGGCTTTCGTCCTTTGTCCAGCCCTTGCGCTGCGCAACGTAGGTCCATGTGCGAATAAACGCGAGTCGTTTGGACAACGCATCAATGTCGCCATCGGTTCGATCAATTCGTTTGATTTGTCGTGCGAGCCAATCATCGGGGATATATCCGCGCTGGTGCAGATCGTTGAAAATGGTCTCCAAGAGCCCCGCATGTTCCGCATGGCTGATGCCGCGGAAATCGGGAATCCGGCAGACATCCCACAGGAGCCGCACCGAAGCGCCATCCGTGGCCCGGGCAAAAACCTCATCCACCTGCGCCAGCGCCTTGAGCGCGCGCAGATCGTCGGATTCCCGCGCCCTGACCAGCCGCTCGTCTTCGGGCGGCATTTCCAAGGTCTTGATCAGGCGGTCAATGCTGCCGAATTGCAAAGCGTGGTTGCGCCAGTTGATCTTGTTCTGCGGGGTAAAGTTGTGATCCATAATCGCGCGGGCAACGTGATCGTCCAGCGCAGGCGCGTCCCCGGTGGTGCCAAAAGTCCCGGATTTGAACCCGCGCCCTGCCCGCCCCGCGATCTGCGCCAGTTCATTCGGGGCCAGGGGCCGCATCCGCCGCCCGTCAAACTTACTGAGCGCCGAGAAGGCCACATGATCGACATCGAGGTTCAACCCCATGCCGATGGCATCGGTGGCAACCAGATAGTCGACCTCTCCGTTCTGATACATCGCCACCTGCGCATTGCGCGTGCGCGGAGAGAGTGCGCCCATCACCACCGCCGCACCGCCCTTTTGGCGGCGGATCAGCTCGGCGATGGCATATACATTCTCAACCGAAAAGCCGACGATGGCGCTACGAGGCTTCATCCGGCTTATCTTTTTCTGACCTGCATAGATCAATTCGCTCATCCGGTCGCGGCGCATGAAATCGACCCCCGGCACCAGCGCCGCGATGGTGCCGCGCATGGTGTCTGCCCCCATGAACAGCGTCTCATGCAGGCCCCGCGCGCGCAGCAGACGGTCGGTAAAGACATGGCCGCGCTCGGGATCGGCGCAAAGCTGGATCTCGTCGATGGCCACGAAATCCGCACCGATCTCTTGCGGCATCGCCTCGACGGTGCAGACCCAATATTGGGTGCGCGGGGGCACGATACGCTCTTCACCGGTGACCAGCGCCACCACCGAGGGGCCGCGGGCCTTTACGATCCGGTCATAGACCTCGCGCGCCAGCAGGCGCAACGGCAGGCCGATCACCCCCGTACGGTGCGCCAGCATCCTTTCGATCGCATAGGTCGTCTTGCCGGTATTTGTCGGGCCGAGAACGGCCACGACGCGCTTGTTGCCTGCCACCTGTCTATCCTTGAATTAAAGCTCGCGTCCGATGCCGTCCCGGCGCAGACCCTCAAGGGCCGACCGGGCGTCTTCGTGATGCGGGTTGAGGGCGAGCGTCTTGCGGTAAAGTGCGGCCGCGCGGCCCAAATCTCCGAACTCCTGTATCATCACGGCAAGGCCGAAGATCGCGTTGTAATTGTCGGGGTTCAGCGCCAGCGTCCGCTCCAGATCATCCAACGCAGGACCATAGAGGTCGGCCCCGTAATAGGCCTGCGCCCGGGCATGGAACCCTTCGGCGAAACCGGGGGCGTGATCGGTCAGCGCGGTCAAATGCTCGATCGCCAAACGTGCATCGCCATCCGCCATTGCCTCCCGCCCCCGCGACAGCAGCAAATCCATCGCAGCCGAACCGGAGCGCTGCCAATGCGCCTCGATCTCATGGGCTATTCTGGGGGCCTCCTCCGCTGGGGCCTCGCGCAGCTTTTGCATCAGGTCGGGCGGGGCCTTCTCGGCCACGGCCATGCCCGCAAGCAACACAAAGCTACCAACTGCCGCAACGGTATGTTTGAGGTTGACGGGTATGATGCGCATAACAAAACTGAATGTAACAGGCTGCCGCCGCAATTCCAGACGTAGCGGGGCCAAATGCCAAAAAAGGGCGAGCGATGAGCGATATTGTGAACGAAGCGGTAGTGGTGCTGAACGAAAAGCTGGCCGGCAGCGATTTTGACGGCACGGCCAAGTTCGACATCGAAGGTGAAGGCACCGTGATGATGGACGAAAACGGCGCCCGCGCGGCGGACGAAGAGGCCGACGTGACGCTGAGCGCGGATGCCGAAACCTTCCAGTCCATCCTCGAAGGCGACACCAACCCCACATCCGCATTCATGACCGGCAAGCTCAAGATCGACGGCGACATGGGCATGGCGATGAAGCTCGCCGCTGTTCTCGGCTGATGCATCTGGACCCGGCCCCGCTCTACACCGATATCGCCCCCGGCCCCGATGGGGGCCAAGCCCATTGGGCCGAGACATCGGATGGCAAGCGGATCAGGCTGGGTCATTGGCCCTGCGCAGGCGCGCGGGGCACGGTGCTGCTCTTTCCGGGGCGGACCGAATATATCGAAAAATACGGGCTTTGCGCCGCCGATTTCGCGCGGCGCGGCCTTGCCACCATGGCGATCGACTGGCGCGGTCAGGGACTGTCGGACCGGCTTTTGCCCGACGCGCGCGTCGGCCATGTGGATGTTTTCAGCGACTATCAGAAAGACGTCGCCGCCATGCTGCGCGCCGCGCGCAGCCTGAACCTGCCGCGCCCCTATTTCCTGCTGGCCCACTCCATGGGCGGCTGCATCGGCCTGCGTGCCGTGATGGAAGGACTGCCGGTGCAGGCCGTCGCCTTCACCGGCCCGATGTGGGGCATCTATGTCGTCCCGCATCTGCGCGCGCTAGCGTGGTCCTTGGCGCAGTTCATGCCCCGCGTCGGACAGGGCCACCGCCTGCCCCCGGGCACCAAGATCGAAGCCTATCCCGCCATCGCCCCTTTCGAGGACAACCTGCTGACCACCGATCCGCAGATGTACGCGATGATGCGCGATCAACTGGCCGCCCATCCGGAGCTAAGCCTCGGCGGCCCGAGCTTCGTCTGGCTGCGCGAGGCACTGGCCGAGACCAAACACCTCGCCGGACGCTCGGCGCCCAACATTCCCTGCGTCACCTACCTTGGCAGCAACGAGCGTATCGTCGCCACCGACCGCGTTCACAAGCGCATGGCGCAGTGGAAAGGCGGGCGGCTTGAGATCGTACCGGGCGGCGAGCATGAGGTGCTGTTGGAGAGGCCCGAGTTGCGCAAGCCAATCTTCGACGGGCTGGAAAAGCTCTATCTGGGCAATATCACCGGTTAACGCCGCGCCCGCGTCATTTTCCTGTGCAATCCGCCCGCGCCGCCTAGATTGCTTTGGATGACACGCGAACCCGTCCTCAGCTTCACCGAAAACGGCATCTACTGCGCCGCCGGTGACTTCTACATCGACCCCTGGCGCCCCGTCGCCCGGGCGCTGATCACCCATGGCCACGCCGACCACGCCCGCGACGGGATGGGCAGCTATCTGGCGACCCATGCTGCGCTCCCCGTAATGCGCCACCGGTTGGGCGAGATCGCCATTGAGGGCATCGCCTATGGCGAGACGCGCCAGATCGGCGGAGCCACGGTCTCCTTCCACCCCGCGGGCCATGTCCCCGGCAGCGCGCAGATCCGCATCGAGGTCGCGGGCGAGGTCTGGGTCGCTTCGGGCGATTACAAGGTGATCGACGATGGCATGTCCGAGGCTTTCGAGCCGGTCCGCTGCCACCATTTCATTACTGAGAGCACCTTTGGCCTGCCGGTCTTCCGTTGGGCGCCACAGGCCGAGGTAGCAGCCCAGATCAACGACTGGTGGGCGGGCTGCAAGGCGGCGGGCAAGACCGCTTTCCTCGGTGCCTATTCACTGGGCAAGGCACAGAGGCTTCTGTCGATGCTCGACCCCGAGATCGGGCCGATCCTGACCCACACGGCGGTGGAGAACACCAATGAGGTGCTGCGCGGCCAAGGCATTGCGCTAACCGAGACCACGCTGGTCACGCCCGAGCTTAACCCCAAGGAACATCCCGGCGCGCTGGTGCTGGCCCCGCCCTCCGCGCTCGGCAGCCAATGGGCGCGGCGGTTCGGCGCGCAGGAGAGCGCCTTCGCCTCGGGCTGGATGGCGCTGCGCGGGGTGCGCAGGCGGCGCGCGGGGGACCGAGGCTTTGTCATCTCGGACCATGCGGATTGGCATGGGCTGCTCTGGGCGATCCGGGAGACCGGGGCGGAAAACATATATGTTACGCATGGTTACACGGATACCTTCACGCGATACTTGAACGATCAGGGCTGGAACGCCGAAGTCGTGCCGACCCAATTCGAGGGCGACGGGGGCGACAGCGAATGAAGGATTTTGCCACCCTCTTCAACGCCGTCGACCAGACCACCAAGACCACGGTGAAAGTGGCCGCACTGGCCGAGTATTTCACCAGCGCCGCCGAAGATGACCGCCTCTGGACCGTCGCGCTTTTCTCAGGCCGCCGCCCGAAACGCGCCGTGACCACGACCCGCCTGCGCGAATGGGCTTCCGAGGCTTCCGGCGTGCCGCTGTGGCTCTTCGAGGACAGCTATGCCATCGTCGGCGATCTGGCCGAGACCATCGCGCTGGTCCTGCCACCGGTCGAAAGCGAGGACACCGGCACGCTCACCTCGTGGATCAACGCCCTGCGCGGGTTGAAGGATCTCGACGACACGGCGCGCAAGGAATTCGTGCTTTCGGCGTGGCAGCAACTCGGCGGCACCGAGCGGTTTCTCTTCAACAAGCTCATCACCGGCGGCTTTCGCAT
>NZ_JBIFFO010000065.1:0-1264 GCF_043557115.1 Sulfitobacter sp. 1A13679 | reverse complement strand
TCGGTGTTCAGCTGCCTGCGCAGCCAGGCGGCCTCTTCGGCGACGATACCATGTCCGGCGCCGGGCAGGATCAGCGTCTCGACCTTGGCCCCCATGTTCTGCAGCACATCGGCGCTCTTCTGCACCCGCGCCAGCGGAATATGCGGATCGCGTTCGTGACAACCGAGCAGCACCGGCACATCGGCCAGCCGGCCCGCATAGTCGAAGGTCTTGGCCGGACGGTCGTAGAGGTCGGCCCGCGGAACGCCGCCCGCCTCGCCCGTGCCGACCAGCCCGCCGGAGAGCGCGGCCACAGCGCGGAACGGACGGGCCAGCCGCGCCGCCGCCTCCAACGCCAGACAAGCCCCCTGCGAAAAGCCGATCAGCGCCACGCGTGTTGGATCGAAACCCTGCTCAGACAGGTCATCCAGCAGCGAGGAGATGACGCTCAGCCCGCTGCCGAGCCCCGGCTCATTGGCCGTGAGCGGCGCCAGGAAACTGCCCGGCCACCAAGACTGCCCGGCTGCCTGCGGGGCCAGCACGGCGAGATCCGGCAGGGCAAGGTGTTTGGCCAGACCGAACATATCCTCCGGCGCGCCGCCGCGGCCGTGGATCATCACCAGAGCCAGCCGTGCGCGTTCCACCGGAGCACCAGCGCTGACCAGCCATTGTCCCGCGTGCGGACCGGTGCCGCGCGTCACCGCCCCGAGGCCGCTCACGACGGCACCCGGATCTGCGGCAGCACCTGCTCGATCTGAGCGCGGTGAGGCTCAAATTTCTCGGGCAGTTTCAGCGCCTCGCCCAGGTGGGCTGGGTCTTCGTCAACGGCGAATCCCGGTGGATCAGTGGCGATCTCGAAGAGCACCCCGCCGGACGTGCGGAAGTAGATCGCGTCGAAATACTGCCGGTCGATGACCGGGGTGACCTGTTGGCCCGCGGCAGAGAGCCGCGCCCGCCATGCCAGCTGCTCTTCCTCGTTGCGCGCACGGAAGGCGACATGGTGGATAGTGCCTGCGCCTGAGCGCCCGATTGAACGAGCGTCCGAGGTCATTAGGTCCACGGCCGAACCACGCTCGGGTTCGGTCGAGCGGTAGCGAATACGGGTCTCCGTCCCGCCGGTGCCGCCCGTGGCGGCGGCCTCCTCGCCCTCGCGCACGTAGCCCATTGCCTCAAGCACAGCGGCGGTGGCCGCGACCTCTTCAAGCCAAAGGGTCACGCTGTGAAACCCCTCGTCCCGCGCGCCGCCTTCGATCACCTCGACCCGCAGCCCGTCGGGGTCACGCAG
>NZ_JBIFFO010000064.1:0-1267 GCF_043557115.1 Sulfitobacter sp. 1A13679 | reverse complement strand
TAGAGGTGGTCCTGGAAATTCGACCAGTTTGCCGCCGTGGTAAGCTATAGCATTGATTTCATTTCAGGCGGCAACCTTCAGGTCCGGAGATCGCCTATCATAGGCCTCGTCCGGCGTCATGATCCCATGTGATGAGTGTGGGCGTCTTTCGTTGTAGTAGCTGATCCAATCACGAATCCCGTCCCGGGCTTCGGAACCGGTTTCGAAGGCGTTCAGATAGACGCATTCGTATTTGAGGGATCGCCAGAGCCGCTCGATCATCCGATTGTCCGTTGCGCGGCAGTCGTTTGCCTGCAAACGATGAGAGCGGATCCAGCGGCCACGACCGTCCATCGAGATTTTGATCTTCGCATCGCGCAGCACGTCGGTGAAATCGGTGCTGGTGAATTGCGAACCTTGATCGGTGTTGAATATCTCCGGGGTGCCGTATCCGGCCAACGCTTCTTTCAAAGCCTCGACGCAGAATCCCGCGTCCATGCTGTTCGACAGCCGCCAACTCAGCACCTTCCGGCTGTGCCAGTCCATGATGGCAACGAGGTAGAGAAACCCGCGGCGCATTGGAATGTAGCTGATGTCAGCACACCAGACCTGGTTGGTGATGGGTAAGTCCCTCAGAAGATACGGATATATCTTGTGCTCCGGGTGCTTCTTGCTGGTCTTCGGTTCTTGGTAGATCGGCACCAACCGCATGAGCTTCATCAGCCGCCGCACACGATGTCGCCCACATCTGTGGCCCTCCCGCTGCATGTGGCGGGCCATTTGTCGAGACCCATACCACGGCGTCTCCAGGAACTGCTGGTCGATGATTTCCATGAACTTCAGGTTCTCGGCGCTTTCCCCGCGCGGCTGGTAGTAGAGGGTCGAACGTGCCAGTGACAGCAGGCTGCATTGCCGCCGGAGGCTGAGATCAGGATGGTCTTTCTTCACCGCTTTTTGCCTCCAGTGCCGAGGACGAGACTGGAGGCTTCCGACAAAAAATCCCGTTCCACGACCAGCTGCCCGATTTTGGCGTGCAGCTTTTCGACCTCTGCCGTCGATATCGTCGGCTCGGCGGTCGACTGGCCGCTGAAGGCCTGTGCCATGTTCTTGATCGCTGTCCGTTTCCAACCGCTGATCATCGTCGGATGGATGTCATACTTCTTGGCAAGCTCGGCCGTCGTCAGCTCCTCGCGGATGGCTTCCAAAGCCACCTTCGCCTTGAACTCTGCCGAATAGCGTTTCCGTTTGGTCATTTCTGTGCGTTCTTCCTCAGGCGCTACAGCTTAAC
>NZ_JBIFFO010000027.1:0-49498 GCF_043557115.1 Sulfitobacter sp. 1A13679 | reverse complement strand
CCCCCGTCCTGACCGGGGACCACGGTTCAGATATTCGAAAGGCCGCAGCGTTTGCTGCGGCCTTTTGCTTTGGCAGGAGAGGGGCCTTTAGCGTGCGCGTGATACTGGGGAGACGGTGCATTTCTCGGTTGTGATTGAACGCTGACGGGGTGCGCGGTCACGCCGGGGCGGCGTGACTTTGCGCACCGGTTCTAAAAACACGGGGGTTTTTAGAACCCTCTTGCCACTTGCTTTGATTCCCCCTATAGGACGCGCATCGAACCGGGGTGCGTTAGACGCGCCCCGTTTGATTTATTACCAAGGCGCGAAGAGGGGGCCGGATGAGCCTGCTTCCTCCAATCCGTTAGAATCCCAAAACAAGGGATATGCATATGGCCGTTCAAAGCCAGAACATCCGCATTCGCCTGAAGGCGTTTGACTACCGGGTGCTCGATGCCTCCACTCAGGAAATCGTCAGCACCGCCAAGCGCACAGGCGCTTCGGTTCGCGGTCCCATTCCGCTGCCGAACAAGATCGAGAAATTCACCGTTCTTCGTGGCCCCCACGTCGACAAGAAATCCCGTGACCAGTTTGAAATCCGCACGCACAAGCGTCTGCTGGATATCATCGATCCGACCCCCCAGACCGTGGACGCGCTGATGAAGCTCGACCTCGCCGCTGGCGTGGACGTCGAGATCAAGCTGCAATCGTAAAGCCGGGAGGGTAATCATATGTTGCGCTCAGGCGTTATTGCAAAAAAAGTCGGCATGACCCGGCTGTTCATGGAAGACGGCAAGCAGATCCCTGTGACCGTTCTTCAGTTGGACAAGCTTCAGGTTGTCGCACAGCGCACCGCGGACCGTGACGGCTACACCGCCGTTCAGCTCGGTGCCGGTTCGGCGAAAGCCAAACGTACAAGCCAAGCCATGCGTGGTCACTTCGCCGCGGCGAAAGTGGAACCCAAGCGCAAGCTTGCCGAGTTCCGCGTCGACGCAGACGCGATGATCAACGTCGGCGAGGAAATCACCGCTGACCATTACTTCGCCGGTCAGTATGTCGACGTTGCGGGCACCTCCATCGGTAAAGGTTTTGCCGGTGCGATGAAGCGCCACAACTTCGGCGGTCTGCGCGCCTCGCACGGTGTGTCGATCTCCCACCGTTCGCACGGCTCCACAGGCCAGTGTCAGGATCCCGGCAAGGTTTTCAAAGGCAAGAAAATGGCCGGTCACATGGGTGCTGCCCGTGTCACCACGCAGAACCTCGAAGTCGTCAAGACCGACAGCGCGCGTGGCCTGATCATGGTCAAAGGCGCCGTTCCCGGTTCCAAAGGTGGCTGGGTCACCGTCAAGGACGCGGTCAAAAAGCCGTTCCCCGAAGACGCAATCCTGCCCGCCGCTCTGAAATCTGCCGCTGACGAAGCCGCGAAAGCCGCCGAAGAGGCTGCCGCCGCAGCCGCCGCAGAGGCAGAAGCCGAAGCCAAGCGTTTGGCCGAAGAGCAAGCCGCACAGGAAGCTGAAGCGTTGAAAGCCGCAGAAGCCGAAATCGCAGCTGAAGGTTCGGATGCCGACAATTCCGATGTCGACGCTGACAAGAAAGAAGGTGACGCATGAAACTCGATGTCATCAAACTCGACGGTGGCAAAGCCGGGTCCGTAGACTTGGATGAAGCCCTGTTCGGCTTGGAGCCGCGTGCCGACATCCTGCACCGCGTCGTGCGCTGGCAGCGCAACAACGCGCAGCAGGGGACGCACAAGGTCAAGACCCGGTCCGAGACCAGCTACTCGACCAAGAAGATCTATCGCCAGAAGGGCACCGGCGGCGCACGCCACGGTGACCGCAACGCGCCGATCTTCCGCAAGGGTGGTATCTACAAAGGTCCGACCCCGCGCAGCCACGGCCACGAGCTGACCAAGAAGTTCCGCAAGCTGGGCCTGCGCCACGCGCTGTCCGCCAAAGCAAAAGCCGGTTCGCTGGTCATCATCGACGAAGCAACTTCCGAGGGCAAAACCGCCGCTCTGGCCAAGCAGGTCTCGAACCTGGGCTGGAAACGCGCGCTGGTCATCGATGGCGCTTCGGTCAACGAGAACTTCGCACAGGCCGCGCGCAACATCGATGGGTTGGACATCCTGCCGTCGATGGGCGCAAACGTCTATGACATCCTCAAGCGTGACACTCTGGTGATCACCAAAGCGGGGATCGAAGCATTGGAGGCACGCCTGAAATGAGCGCCAAGCATCAACACTACGACGTGATCCGCAAGCCGGTCATCACCGAGAAGGCAACCATGGCGTCCGAACAGAACGCCGTCGTCTTCGAAGTCGCGATCGACAGCAGCAAGCCGATGATCAAAGAGGCCGTCGAGGCGCTCTTCAACGTCAAGGTGAAGGCCGTGAACACGACCATCACCAAAGGCAAGGTCAAGCGTTTCCGGGGCCAGATGGGCCGCCGCAAAGACGTGAAAAAGGCTTATGTGACGCTCGAAGAGGGCAACACGATCGACGTCTCCACCGGGCTCTGATTTCCGGTTAGACATTTGGAAAAGGCCTCCGCATTGCGGGGGCCTTTTTCGTTTCGGGGATGCGCCGGGGCCCGGGACAAGCCGCAGGCGCCGGGCCATCGCCTGCCAGCCCGGACGGGTAGGCGATTTGGTGAGGCTGGACGTGACCTCGCAAAAGCACATCTCGGTTGAACCATAAAGTGGCACCAAGGTCCGTCAGATCGCCGACCCGCGGGCAGGCGCTGGCCCTCGGAGCATGAATGCCACCCCGGCCATGGACTAGCCACAGGCTCAACCCTCCCCCCAAAGCAGGCTGTTTCCAGCCTAAATGCCGCGACGTAACGGCAAAGGGTGACGCGGGCGTTGCTTGCGGCGTGCTTTCCTCTACAAGACCTCGGATAACGACAAAAAGCAGGTCCATGTCCCACGAAAAATCTACCTCTGGCGCGTCTGCGGACGTGTCGAACGCGCGCGACTGGGTGCGCGTGCTGGCCCGTTACCGCGAGCCGAGCACTTGGCGCAGCAGTTTTGAACTGGCGATCACGCTCGGTCCCTTTATCCTCCTTTGGGCGCTGGCTTGGTGGGCGCTCTCAGTCAGCGGCTGGTTGGCACTCGCGATCTCGCTGATGAACGCGGGCTTCTTGCTGCGGCTCTTCGCGATCCAACACGACTGCGGCCATGCGGCCTTTTTCAGCAGCCGCCGCACCAGCGATTGGGTGGGCCGCGTGCTCGGCGTGCTGACGCTGACGCCCTATGACGTGTGGCGGCGCACCCATTCGATTCACCACTCTTCAGCTGGGAACCTTGGCCGTCGTGGCATTGGCGATATCCACACGCTCACGGTTGCGGAGTATCGCGCGCTTGGGCTGTTCGGGCGGCTGCATTACCGCCTGTATCGGAACCCGATCGTGCTTTTTGGTCTTGGGCCGACCTATCTCTTCTTCGTTCAGAACCGCGTGCCACTGGGACTGATGGCGCAGACCCGCTATTGGCTGAGCGCGATGGGCACCAATCTGACGATCCTCGCAGCACTTGCGGTGATCTTCTATTTCGGGGGGATCATGCCCATTCTGCTGATCTTCGTACCCAGCACCCTTCTGGCGGCCACGGCGGGCATGTGGTTGTTCTATGTGCAGCACCAGTTCGAGACGACCCATTGGGAAGAGAACGACGCTTGGGACCTGCATGATGCGGCCTTTCACGGCTCTTCGCATTATATCCTGCCACGACCACTGCAATGGCTGAGCGCGAATATCGGCATTCACCATGTGCATCATCTTTACAGCCGCATTCCGTTCTATCGTCTGCCAGAGGTGCTGCGGGATCATGTGGCCTTGGCCGAAGGCAATCGCATGACCATTCGCGAAAGCCTCGCCAACGCGCGGCTGCATCTCTGGGACGAGAAAAGCAAACGTCTGCTGTCCTTCGCGCAGGCACGTCGCGCCGCTTGAGGCCTTCGCTACTGATGAAAAAAGCCCCCGCCTCGGCGGGGGTTTTTGCGTTTTGAGGTCATTTCATTACTTATACGCGATCCCGCTGCCGCCGGGCTCAATCATGCGGCGACCCCTGAAAAGTTCCGAAAAAAAGCCTTCGATTTTCTTGGAACAGAGCAGAAAGCTGCCGGTTGTCTCACCGTGGAAGACGGGGTGCTGCGCGCCTCACTTATCGTAAACGAACACGGGAGAGACCTAATGATCTATACCAAAACACTCATGGCTGGCGTATCCGCCGTTGCCCTTTTCGCGGCCGCTCCGGTTCTGGCGCAGGATGCGACAGAGAACGTCGAAGAGACCATCGAGCGCAATGCCGAAGCCGAAGCCGAGATGGAAGCCGAAGTCGAAGGTGGCGCAGCCGCGACCGCGAACGTCGCCGGTGGCCAAGTGGTTGTCGAGCAGGAAGACGCCGAAGTTGACGTGACCGTTCCCGAGCCCGATGTGAACGTCTCGCAGGACGCGCCCGTTGTGACCGTTGAGCAGGGCCAGCCCGAAGTGAACGTCGCCGTTCCCGAGCCGACCGTTCGCGTGCAGCAGCAGGCCCCGATCATCACCGTAGAGCAGGCGCAGCCGCAGGTCACCGTGCGCATCCCCGAGCCGGTCGTGACCGTGCAGGTGCCGAAGCCGCAGGTTGACGTGGATACAGGCGAGCCGATCGTTGATCTTGAGCAGCCCGAACCCGTCGTGAAGTTCGTGCGCCCCGAGCCGAAAGTCACCATTGAGGAAGCCGAGCCGCGCGTGACCGTTGAGCAGGCCGAAGCCGATGTGAACGTGGCCGAATCCGAAGAAGCCCGCGTCGACGTTGAGCAGCAAGAAGCCAACGTGAACGTGCAGCAGGGCGAAGACGCGAATGTTGTCGTCGAAGAAGCCGAAGCGCCGCAGGTTAACGTTGAAGGCGCCGAAGGCGCCGAGATCGACGTCGAGCAAGAGCAAGCGCGCGTGCTGATGGAAGACTTCAACGCGGATGAGCAGGGCAATATGGCCGAAGAAGACCGTGCCCGCTATCAGGAGAACGTGCAGCGTCTGCCGATCTTCAACCTGACCGCCGAAGAACTGACTGGCCGCAGCGTTGCCACCGAGACCGGTGAAGATGTTGGCGAAATCGACTTCATTGGCGTCCGTGGCGACACCGTTGTTGCGATCATCGGCGTTGGTGGTTTCCTTGGTATGGGCGAAAACGAAGTCGCCATTCCGGTTGAAAAGCTGATCATGCGTGAAGACGAAGTCATCGTCCCCGGCGTGACCGAGGAGCGTCTGGAAAGCATGCCGGAATTCAACGAAGCCGAAGTTGAAATCCTCGACCCCGGTATGCGTCTGGCCGAGAGCGTTGGCCTTGACTAATACCCACCTTGGGCAACTGCTAAACCAATAGAAGAAGGTGCTTCGGCGCCTTCTTTCCTTTTGTGCGGGCAGGGGAGAGGATTTTCGCCATGGCCACTGGACGGGCTGTTGCGAACCTGTTAGGTCGCCACATCGGCTCAGACCCCGGATTCGTCCGGGGTTTGGCTATTTGAACGATCCCGGTGGTTGGGATGCCTGCCTCGCAAGAGATTTAAACCTATCCACCACTCCCACAGGGGACCTTCGGGGCCCTATAACCAACGCGCTTTCACCTCGGTGCGAGCGTGCCTAGCAAACGGAAGACAGAGAACATGGCACTCAAGTCGTACAAACCGACGACGCCAGGCCAGCGTGGACTGGTACTGATCGACCGTTCGGAGCTGTGGAAAGGCCGCCCGGTCAAAGCCCTTACTCAGGGTCTGACCAAATCCGGTGGCCGGAACAACACCGGACGAATCACAATGCGTCGTACAGGTGGTGGTGCAAAGCGCCTCTACCGTATCGTTGATTTCAAGCGTAACAAGCTGGACATGTCCGCTGTTGTCGCGCGGATCGAATATGACCCCAACCGCACAGCCTTCATCGCACTGATCCAGTACGAAGACGGCGAGCAGGCCTACATCCTGGCCCCGCAGCGTTTGGCCATCGGCGACAAGATCATCGCCGGCGCCAAAGTGGACATCAAGCCCGGCAACGCGATGCCTTTCTCGGGCATGCCGATCGGTACGATCGTCCACAACATCGAGATGAAGCCCGGCAAAGGTGGTCAGATCGCCCGTGCCGCCGGCACCTACGCCCAGTTCGTGGGTCGTGACGGTGGCTACGCTCAGATCCGTCTGAGCTCCGGCGAGCTGCGTCTCGTGCGTCAGGAATGCATGGCCACCGTTGGTGCCGTCAGCAACCCCGACAACTCCAACCAGAACTACGGTAAAGCGGGCCGCATGCGTCACAAGGGCATCCGTCCCTCTGTGCGTGGTGTGGTGATGAACCCGATCGACCACCCGCACGGCGGTGGTGAAGGCCGGACCTCTGGTGGTCGTCACCCGGTTACTCCTTGGGGTAAGCCGACGAAGGGTGCCAAGACCCGCAACAAGAACAAAGCGTCCAGCAAGCTTATCATCCGCTCGCGTCACGCCAAGAAGAAGGGGCGTTAATCAATGGCTCGTTCAGTATGGAAAGGTCCTTTTGTTGACTCTTATGTCCTCAAAAAGGCAGAGGCTTCCCGTGAGGGCGGTCGTAACGAAGTGATCAAGATCTGGTCGCGCCGCAGCACGATCCTGCCCCAGTTCGTGGGTCTGACGTTCGGCGTCTACAACGGTCACAAGCACATTCCTGTCAACGTCAGCGAAGAAATGATCGGTCAGAAGTTCGGTGAATACTCCCCGACTCGGACCTATTACGGTCATGCCGCCGACAAAAAAGCGAAGCGGAAATAAGCCATGAGCAAGGATAAGAATCCCCGCCGCGTGGCAGACAACGAAGCAATGGCAAAACTGCGCATGCTTCGCACCAGCCCGCAGAAACTGAACCTGGTTGCTGCCCTCATCCGTGGCAAGTCCGTGGACAAGGCGCTGACCGACCTGACCTTCTCCAAGAAGCGGGTCGCGCAGGACGTGAAGAAATGCCTTCAGTCCGCCATCGCCAACGCGGAAAACAACCACAACCTGGACGTCGATGAGCTGATCGTGGCCGAGGCCTATGTCGGCAAGAACCTGACCATGAAGCGCGGTCGCCCGCGGGCCCGTGGCCGGTTCGGCAAGATCATCAAGCCGTTTGCCGAGATCACGATCAAAGTGCGTCAAGTTGAGGAGCAAGCCTGATGGGTAACAAAGTCAATCCGATCGGTATGCGCCTTCAGGTGAACCGCACCTGGGACAGCCGTTGGTACGCCGACACCAAAGATTACGGTGATCTTCTGCTCGAAGACCTCGCAATCCGCGACTTCATCAAGAAAGAGTGCCACCAGGCCGGTGTTGCCCGTGTGATCATCGAGCGTCCGCACAAGAAGTGCCGCGTCACGATCCACACAGCACGCCCCGGTGTCATCATCGGCAAGAAAGGCGCGGACATCGAGACGCTGCGCCAGAAGATTGCCAAGATGACCAACTCGGAACTGCACCTCAACATCGTTGAGGTCCGCAAGCCCGAGTTGGACGCACATCTGGTTGGTGAGAGCATTGCACAGCAGCTGGAGCGCCGGGTGTCCTTCCGCCGCGCCATGAAACGTGCCGTGCAGAACGCCATGCGCATGGGCGCACTGGGCATCCGCGTGAACCTCGCGGGTCGTCTGGGTGGTGCCGAGATCGCGCGTACCGAATGGTACCGCGAAGGTCGCGTGCCGCTGCACACATTGCGTGCCGACATCGATTACGCGCATGTCGAGGCGTCCACCGCCTACGGCATCATCGGGATCAAGACCTGGATCTTCAAAGGCGAGATCATGGAACACGACCCCGCCGCGCGTGACCGCAAGGCACAGGAACTCCAAGACGGCCCAGCACCTCGCGGTGCCGGCGGTCGTCGCTAAGGGGGAATGAGAAATGCTTCAACCAAAGCGTACTAAATTCCGCAAGCAGTTCAAAGGCTCGATCAAGGGTCTGGCGAAGGGCGGGTCTGACCTGAACTTCGGCACCTACGGCCTGAAAGCACTGCAGCCGGAGCGGGTTACAGCCCGTCAAATCGAAGCGGCACGCCGCGCCATGACGCGTCACATGAAGCGTCAGGGCCGTGTCTGGATCCGCATCTTCCCGGACGTTCCGGTAACCTCCAAGCCCGTCGAAGTTCGTATGGGTAAAGGTAAAGGTTCCGTTGACTTCTGGGCCGCCAAGGTCAAGCCGGGCCGCATCATGTTCGAGATCGACGGTGTCGGTGAAGACGTGGCGCGCGAAGCCCTGCGTCTGGCAGCCATGAAGCTGCCGATCAAGACCCGGGTCGTGGTCCGCGAGGACTGGTAAGCCCGTAGCCCCGCAAGGGGTGTTGAGAGAAAAGAACCCCCGTCGAGCGATCGGCGGGGGTTTTGCATTGTCAGTCTTCGCGGTCCAGTGCGAGCCAGAGTTTCCCGCCCCGGTAGCCACCTTTCACCAGATGGCCCGGGGTGGCGATCTCGGGGTGGGCCTCGCTCCAATCCCGGAACTGGTCCCTGCTGACGATCCGGCCGCGGTGATCGCGGGCCGCTTTCAAAATGTAGGGATCGGCGGGCGTGCCTTTCGGGACGACCATCACGCGGCTTGCGGGCAGGTCAAGCTGGCTGCTCAACGCCTTGTCATGTTGATACCGGCCAATGAGGCGGTATCCTGCGTTGGCGTCGAAGACCACGCAAGGTGATTGTCCGCGCGCGCGGAGTTCGTCCACCACCTCGCGGACGGCGCGGATGTCAGGTGCTCCGGTTTTCCAGAACATGACGTTGGAGCCGTCGACGATGACCCAGTCTTTGCGCCCCCGGCGGAGCGATCGCAGGAGGAGGATCGCGCTGGCGATGGCGCAGGGCAGGGCGATGAGCAGCAGGTCGCGGAATGTGGGGTTTATGAAAGCAGCAGCCGTGGCGGCGGAAGAGGCGAGGAGAAGGGTGCGGAGAAACATGGCGACGCGAATGACCTTTTAAATGCGATCAACTGTCGGGCAAGTTTTCCATCAGAGCAAGAAGCATGTCATGGCCACCCCGGCCCGGACTCAGGCCGCAGGTGCCGAACCTCAGCTCTCCCAATTGTAGTTAAAACTCACCGAAACCCGATCTTCCTCGATCATGTTCATCGGCACCTCGTGCCGCAGCCAGCTTTCCCACAGCAGCACGTCGCCCGCTTTGGGTGCCACATAGATGAAGGGGCGCAGTTCCTCGCGTGCATCTTGCACCCGACCGGGCGCGGCCATCATCATCGGCAGGCGCGGGTCTTCGAAACGGATCGCGCTGGCGCCCTCGGGCATGGTCACATAGGTCGTGCCCGAGATCACCGAATGCGGGTGGATATGCGAGGTGTGGATGCCGCCCTCGGGCAGGATGTTCAGCCAAAGCGAGTCGAGCACCAATTTACGCTCACCAAGATCGAATTCGAGGTCCTTGGCAAAGGCCGCGACATGTTTGTCGAGCGATTTGACCAAATCCTTAAAGATCGGAAAGCGGTAGGGCAGGTCATCCAGCGAGGCATAAGAGGTGTAGCCCGCATAGCCGTTCTCTTCGCACCAGTCCTGACCGGCCTCATCATCCTCGGCAATCGAGAAGCAGGAGGCGGCCAGTTCATCGGTGTCGATAGGCTTGCCGTGGTCCGACAGGGCGGCGTGATAGAGGCGGGTGGCGAAAAGCGATTTGATGTTTGACATGGCTCCTCCTTACGCCGAACATACCCCTATCGCCAGCCTATTTGCGCCAAAAGCGCAGATCCGAGCCAACGGGGGTTGCCATGTGCGACCTCAACGCGTATTGGCACCTTTCATCATGAACTCCACCAGAATCATGGTCACCCTGACAGGGGCCTACTGGTGATGTTGAAAGGAAGAGGCCGTGAAAGCCAGCGAACTGCACGACAAGACGCCGGACCAGCTCCGCGACGAGCTTGTGAACCTGAAAAAAGAATCCTTCAACTTGCGTTTCCAGCAGGCCACCGGCCAGCTGGAGAACTCCGCACGTCTGAAGACTGTTAAGCGTGACGTGGCCCGTGTCCACACCGTGCTGAACCAGAAAGCCGCTGCTGCGGCAGCCGAATAATAGGAGCCTGAAACATGCCCAAGCGTATCCTTACAGGCACCGTGACATCGGACGCCAACGCACAAACAGTTTCCGTTTCCGTAGAGCGCCGCTTTACGCATCCGGTTCTGAAAAAGACCATCCGTAAGTCCAAAAAGTACCGGGCTCACGATGAGAACAACACGTTCAAGGTGGGCGACACTGTGCGCATCATCGAATGTGCCCCCAAGTCGAAAACCAAACGTTGGGAAGTTCTGACTTCGGACAAAGCCGAGGCCTGAGCCCCTTAAACGAAACCCTGGGATGAGGGCCGCATCGCCCCCCAGAAGGTCGGGAGAAACCAAATGATCCAGATGCAGACCAACCTGGATGTTGCTGACAACAGCGGCGCGCGCCGTGTTCAGTGCATCAAGGTCCTGGGTGGTTCCAAGCGTAAATACGCGTCCGTCGGCGACATCATCGTCGTGTCGGTCAAGGAAGCCATCCCGCGTGGTCGTGTGAAAAAGGGCGACGTCCGCAAGGCCGTCGTCGTTCGCACCGCCAAAGAAGTTCGTCGTGAAGATGGCACCGCCATCCGCTTCGACCGCAACGCCGCTGTTATCCTGAATAACAACAACGAACCCGTCGGCACCCGTATCTTCGGGCCAGTCGTTCGTGAGCTGCGCGCGAAGAACTTCATGAAAATCATCTCGCTCGCTCCGGAGGTGCTGTAATCATGGCTGCTAAACTTCGCAAAGGTGACAAGGTCATCGTCCTGTCCGGCAAGGACAAAGGCAAGACGGGCACCATCTCGTCGGTTGACCCCAAGTCGAACAAGGCCATCGTTGACGGCGTGAAAATCGCCATCCGCGCCACGCGCCAGACACAGACATCTCAAGGCGGCCGCATCCCCAAGGCGATGCCGATCGACCTGAGCAACCTCGCACTGGTGGATGCCAATGGCAAAGCCACCCGCGTGGGTTTCAAAATCGAAGGCGACAAGAAAGTGCGCTTTGCCAAGACCACGGGGGACGTGATCGATGCTTGATACCGCAACCTACACACCCCGCCTTCAGGCCGAATACCGCGAGAAGATCCGCGCCGCCCTGAAAGAGGAATTCGGCTACAAGAACGACATGATGATCCCCAAGCTGGACAAGATCGTTCTGAACATCGGCTGCGGTGCCGAAGCCGTGCGCGACAGCAAAAAAGCCAAGTCGGCTCAGGAAGACCTGACCGCGATTGCAGGCCAGAAGGCTCTGACAACCGTGGCCAAGAAATCCATCGCTGGTTTCCGCGTGCGTGAGGACATGCCTTTGGGTGCGAAAGTGACCCTGCGTGGCGACCGTATGTACGAATTCCTTGATCGTCTGATCACGATCGCAATGCCCCGTATCCGCGACTTCCGCGGCATCCCGGGCAAGAGCTTTGACGGCCGTGGCAACTACGCCATGGGCTTGAAAGAGCATATCGTGTTCCCCGAAATCGACTTCGACAAAGTTGATGAGACTTGGGGTATGGACATCGTGATCGCCACCACGGCGAAAACCGACGCTGAAGCCAAGGCGCTGTTGAAAGCATTCAACATGCCCTTCAATTCATAAGCGCGGGAAGGATTAGAAATGGCTAAGAAATCCATGATTGAGCGCGAGAAGAAGCGCGAAGCACTGGTTAAGAAGTACGCTGACAAGCGCGCGGCTCTGAAAGAGATCGTGAGCGACGAAAGCAAACCGATGGAAGAGCGTTTCCGCGCTTCCCTGAAACTGGCGAAACTGCCGCGCAACAGCTCTGCTGTGCGTCTGCACAACCGCTGCCAGCTGACGGGCCGCCCGCACGCCTACTATCGTAAACTGAAAATTTCGCGGATCGCGCTGCGGGACCTTGGCTCTTCCGGCCAGATTCCCGGCATGGTCAAGTCGAGCTGGTAAGGAGCGCATCAGATGAACGATCCTATCGCAGATATGCTGACACGCATCCGTAACTCTTCGCTGCGCGGCAAATCCACCGTCATGACACCGGCTTCCAAGCTGCGTGCATGGGTTCTGGACGTGCTGGCCGACGAAGGCTACATCCGCGGCTATGAAAAAGTCACGGGCGCCGATGGCCACCCCGCCATCGAGATCAGCCTCAAGTACTACGAAGGCGAACCTGTTATTCGCGAGCTGAAGCGGGTTTCCAAGCCCGGTCGCCGCGTCTACATGGCCGTCAATGACATCCCCGTCGTCCGTCAGGGCCTCGGCGTGTCGATTGTCTCCACCTCCAAAGGTGTGATGTCGGACGCATCTGCACGGTCTGCCAATGTTGGCGGCGAAGTGCTCTGCACCGTATTCTAAGGAGAAGACAATGTCTCGTATCGGTAAGAAACCAGTCGCTATGCCTTCGGGTGTCTCGGCAGAGGTGAGCGGTCAGACCATCGAAGTGAAGGGCCCCAAGGGCACCCGCAGCTTCCGTGCCACTGATGACGTGAGCCTCGCGGTCGAAGACAACGCAATCACTGTGACACCGCGCGGCAAGTCCAAGCGCGCCCGTCAGCAGTGGGGCATGTCCCGCACCATGATCGAAAACCTGGTGACCGGCGTCACCACGGGCTTCAAGAAAGAGCTTGAAATCCAAGGTGTTGGTTATCGTGCGGCCATGAATGGCAACACGCTGAAACTGAACCTCGGCCTGAGCCACGATGTCGACTACGTTGCGCCCGAGGGCGTGACCGTGACGGCACCCAAGCAGACCGAAATCGTTGTGGAAGGCATCGACGAACAGCTCGTTGGTCAGGTTGCCGCGAACATCCGCGCATGGCGCAAGCCCGAGCCCTATAAGGGCAAAGGCATCCGCTATAAGGGCGAGTTCATCTTCCGCAAAGAAGGCAAGAAGAAGTAAGGAACGGATTGATGGCAAATACCAAACGACAGCTGTTCCTGAAGCGCCGCATGCGCGTTCGGAACAAACTCCGCAAAGTCAACGCCGGGCGTCTTCGCCTGTCGGTACACCGTTCGTCCAAGAACATCTCGGCCCAGCTGATCGACGATGTGAACGGCGTGACACTGGCTTCCGCCTCCTCCATGGAGAAGGATCTGGGCGTTGTCGGCAAGAACAACATCGAAGCAGCGACCAAAGTCGGTGCCGCGATTGCCGAACGTGCCAAGAAAGCCGGCGTCGAAGAAGCTTACTTCGACCGTGGCGGCTTCCTCTTCCACGGCAAGGTGAAGGCTCTGGCCGACGCCGCGCGTGAAGGCGGTTTGAAGATCTGATTGTGCGGTGCGTGGGCAACCACGCACCCGCTCTCATACGAAGGCTATGCCCCGCGCATAGCTTTCCTGCGAAGAGGGCCCGGTTGGCCCTCTCGATGATCCGGGGGCCATCGGCCCACCAGGATTGATCCTAAGGGCCGCATAAGGCCACAGAAAAAGGAAGGTGCCAGATGGCAAGAGATGACAACCGTGGGGGCAACCGCCGCAACCAACGCGACGAGACCCCGGAATTCGCTGACCGTCTGGTCGCGATCAACCGCGTGTCCAAGACCGTTAAGGGTGGTAAGCGTTTCGGCTTCGCCGCACTCGTGGTCGTGGGCGATCAGAAAGGCCGCGTCGGCTTTGGTAAGGGTAAAGCGAAAGAAGTGCCCGAGGCCATCCGCAAGGCGACCGAGCAAGCCAAGCGTCAGATGATCCGCGTTCAGCTGCGCGAAGGCCGCACTCTGCACCACGACATGCATGGTCGTCACGGCGCAGGCCGCGTCATCATGCGCACAGCACCTGAAGGTACCGGTATCATCGCCGGTGGTCCGATGCGTGCCGTGTTCGAGATGCTGGGCGTGAAAGACGTTGTGTCCAAATCGGTCGGTTCGCAGAACCCCTACAACATGATCCGCGCCACTTTGGACGGTCTGAAGAAAGAGCAATCGCCCCGTTCCGTCGCGCAGCGTCGCGGCAAGAAAGTGGCTGACATTCTGCCCAAGCGTGAAGACAACGTAGAGTCCTCCGCACAAGTGGCTGAGGAGGCATAAGCATGGCCAAGACACTCGTAATCAAGCAGGTCGGTTCGCCGATCCGCCGCCCCGCCAAACAGCGCGCAACGCTGGTCGGCCTCGGCCTCAACAAAATGGGTCGCACCCGTGAGCTGGAAGATACACCTTCCGTGCGCGGCATGATCAACAAGGTCTCGCATATGGTCGAGATCGTTGAAGAGAAAGGCTGAACCTAGGGTTCAGCGGTAGGGCGGGGGACCGTCCTACGAAGACGCCTCGCAGGGAACTGCGGGGCGTTTTGCGTTGTGGGATTTGCGGGTTTGGCAGGCGAATGCTGAGGCGCGCTTGGTACGCGTTCGGTCCGCTTACTGGGGGGATTCGAGAGGTCGGTTCCTTCGCCCACTCGTTTTCAACACTTGTTAATATTTCGTTAACATTTACCGTTGAATGGCCTCACGCATTTTTTCGGGGCGTAAACGGATAGGATTAACGATGAAACCCTTTGCTATACTCGCCGTTATATTTGTGGCGGCTGGTGGGCCGTCCTTCGCGTCGGTTCAGATGCAAACCAGCCAACTAAGTACCCCCGACGGCCCCGCCCATGGGGGCGGATGTAGAAAATCCTCACCGCCGGGGCGATGTTGCCATGCCGGATCAAAGCCATATCATTGCCACTAGCCGGTGGGATTAGGTCGACAGGGGTGAGGCGCTGGAGGTAGTCGCCACGCCCCCCTTGTCACGCCCCCCGCCATCCCCTATACGCCCCCGGTGGCCCGTGTTGGGTCGCAATGGAATCGCAACGCCGCGTTTGGCCACTCCCGTCGCTGGGGGCCATTTCCGGCATAAGGAGAAGCGACATGAAACTGCACGAACTTTCCGACAACGAAGGCGCAGCCAAGAAGCGTATGCGCGTTGGCCGTGGTCCCGGCTCTGGCAAGGGTAAAATGGGTGGCCGTGGTATCAAGGGTCAGAAGTCCCGCTCGGGTGTGAGCATCAACGGCTACGAAGGCGGCCAGATGCCCATCTACCAGCGTCTGCCCAAGCGCGGCTTCAACAAGCCGAACCGCAAATCCTTCGCTGTCGTTAACCTGGGCCTGATCCAGAAATTCATCGACGCGAAGAAACTCGACGCGGGCAACACAATCGACGCCGCAGCGCTGGTCGCTTCCGGTCTGGTCCGTCGTGAGCTGGACGGTATCCGCGTTCTGGCCAAGGGTGACATCACCTCCAAGATCGACCTGAATGTCGCGGGCGCTTCCAAGTCCGCCATCGAGGCGGTCGAGAAGGCAGGCGGCAAGGTGACCGTGACCGCCCCCAAGGCGGCCGAGGCATCCGAGTAAAGCGGCCTTAAGGCTTGTGAGCGGCGCGCCAGCCGCTTACATAACCTCAAGTTTTCCCGAACGCCGCCCGCCGGAAAACGGCCCGGGCGGCGTTTTCGCAACAAGAGAAGAGACCCCTCATGGTATCTGCCGTCGAAAACATGGCCGCGAACACGAGCTGGTCCGCATTGGGCAAGGCAACAGACCTGCGCAACCGGATTCTGTTCACGCTCGGGCTGCTTATCGTTTACCGCCTTGGCACCTTCATTCCGGTTCCCGGCATCGACGGTGGCGCACTGCGTGACTTTATGGAGAGCGCAGGCCAAGGCATCGGCGGCATGGTGTCGATGTTCACCGGCGGCGCGCTTGGCCGGATGGGTATCTTCGCTCTGGGCATCATGCCCTATATCTCGGCCTCGATCATCGTTCAGCTGCTGACCTCCATGGTGCCTGCGCTGGAACAGCTCAAGAAAGAGGGCGAGCAGGGGCGCAAGAAGATCAACCAGTATACACGCTACGGTACCGTGGCGCTGGCGACTTTGCAGTCCTATGGCCTTGCCGTGAGCCTTCAGGCCGGTGACATCGTGGCCGATGGCCAGATGGGTTTCGGCTTTATCGCGGCCTGTATGATTACCCTCGTGGGCGGCACCATGTTCCTGATGTGGCTGGGTGAGCAGATCACCGCACGCGGCATCGGCAACGGCATCTCGCTCATCATCTTCGTCGGCATCATCGCCGAGGTTCCCGCCGCCATTGCGCAGTTCTTCGCCTCGGGCCGTTCGGGCGCCATCAGCCCCGCCGTCATCGTGGGCGTCTTGGTCATGGTGATCGCGACGATCATGTTCGTGGTCTTCATGGAGCGGGCCCTGCGCAAGATCCACATTCAATACCCCCGCCGCCAGGTCGGCATGAAGATGTACGACGGCGGCACCAGCCACCTGCCGGTGAAGGTGAACCCGGCGGGCGTGATCCCGGCGATCTTCGCCTCCTCGCTGCTGCTGCTGCCGGTCACGGTTAGCACCTTCTCGGGCAATTCTACCAGCCCAGTGATGTCTTGGCTCTTGGCGAACTTCGGCCCCGGTCAGCCGCTTTACCTGCTGTTCTTCGTTGGCATGATCGTCTTCTTCGCCTATTTCTACACCTTCAACGTCAGCTTCAAACCTGATGATGTGGCCGACAACCTGAAGAACCAGAACGGCTTTGTTCCCGGCATTCGTCCCGGCAAGCGCACGGCTGAGTATCTGGAGTATGTGGTCAACCGCATCCTTGTCCTCGGGTCGGCCTATCTGGCGGCGGTCTGTGTTCTGCCCGAGATTCTGCGCGGCCAGTTCGCCATTCCCTTCTACTTTGGTGGCACATCGGTGCTGATCGTCGTCTCGGTCACCATGGACACGATCCAACAGGTTCAAAGCCATCTGCTGGCGCACCAGTATGAAGGTCTGCTTGAGAAGTCTCAGCTGCGCGGCAAGGGCGCGGGCAAAGGCAAAGGTACACGCAAGAAACGGAGCCCCGTACGTCGATGAATATTATCCTACTCGGGCCTCCGGGCGCAGGCAAAGGCACCCAAGCACGTCATCTGGTCGAGACCCGCAACATGGTTCAGCTCTCCACCGGCGACATGCTGCGTGAAGCCAAGGACAGCGGCACGGAGATGGGCAAGATCGTGGCTGACGTCATGGACCGCGGCGCGCTGGTCACCGACGAAATTGTCATCGGCCTGATCCGCGAAAAGTTGACCGACAAGGCCGAGCATGGCGGCTTCATCTTTGACGGTTTCCCCCGCACGCTGGCGCAAGCTGATGCGCTGGCCGATTTGATGGCGCAAGAGGGCCAGACCCTCGACGCTGTGATCGAGATGAAGGTCGACGATGAGGCGCTGGTGGCGCGCATCACCGCCCGTTCCACCTGCGCAAGCTGTGGCGAGGTTTATAACGACCTGACCAAACCGATCCCCGAAGATGGTAAGTGCACCAACTGCGGCGAGACCGAGTTCAAGCGCCGCGCAGACGACAATGAGGAAAGCCTCAAAACCCGTCTGATGGCCTATTACAAACAGACCTCTCCGCTGATCGGCTACTACTATGCCAAAGACATGCTCAGCGGCGTGAACGGTCTGGGCCAGATCGAAGAAGTGCGCGGCGCGATCGCGCAGGTTCTCGACAAGTGATTTCCCGGCCGCGCGGGGCAGGGGGCGCTGTCCTTTGCCTTCGCGCGGCGGAGCAGCGTAGAGTTTTGTGCGGGCCTTGACGCCCTGCGCAAAACCTCATAGTCACCCCTATCTCGTAAGAGAATCAAACTGCGGCAAGGGTTCCGCCCGACCCCGCAAGATCACCTGATCAGCCTTAGCCCGATGGTCTTACCGCCTCGGGCTTGTGTTGTGAAAAAAGGGTCTGGAATCACGGACCCGCAACGAAAAGGAATAGCTAACGTGGCACGTATTGCCGGCGTAAACATCCCGACTGCAAAGCGGGTTCCCATCGCCCTCACCTATATCACCGGTATTGGCAGCTCCTCCGCCAAGGCCATCTGCGAAGCTGTCGGCATCGACGAGACCCGCCGGGTCAACGAGCTGTCCGACGCCGAAGTTCTGGCCGTGCGTGAGCACATCGACGCCAACTACACCGTCGAAGGCGACCTGCGTCGTGACACGCAGATGAACATCAAGCGCCTGATGGACCTCGGCTGCTACCGTGGCCTGCGCCACCGTCGCAACCTGCCGGTTCGCGGCCAGCGCACCCATACCAACGCACGCACACGCAAAGGCCCCGCAAAGGCCATTGCTGGCAAGAAGAAATAAGGGAGGGTCCGATCAATGGCACGCGATAAGACACGCACCAAGCGTAAGGTCTCCAAGAACATCGCCGCAGGCGTGGCGCATGTGAACTCGAGCTTCAACAACACCAAGATCCTGATCTCGGACGTGCAGGGCAACGCGATCTCCTGGTCGTCTGCTGGCACCATGGGCTTCAAGGGTTCGCGCAAGTCGACACCCTATGCCGCCCAGATGGCCGCCGAAGACGCGGGCCGCAAGGCACAGGATCACGGCGTCAAGACGCTGGAAGTCGAAGTGCAGGGCCCCGGTTCGGGCCGCGAGAGCGCCCTGCGCGCCCTTGCTGCCGCCGGTTTCAACATCACCTCGATCCGTGATGTGACCCCGATGGCCCACAACGGCTGCCGCCCGCCCAAACGCCGCCGCGTTTAAGCCGGGATTGTTTTACATGGGGTCGCGCCTTGCGTGCGGCCCCATACCGCTTTTCAGAAACCTCGAGCGTTTGTGTCATTTGGACATGAGGCACAAACAAGGATGGAGGGACGCATGATCCACAAGAATTGGGCTGAATTGATCAAGCCGCAACAGCTTGACGTCAAGCCGGGCAACGACCCCGCACGTCAGGCAACCGTCATGGCCGAACCGCTGGAGCGGGGCTTCGGTCTGACCCTCGGCAACGCGCTGCGCCGCGTGCTGATGTCCTCGCTGCAGGGCGCGGCAATCACCTCCGTGCAGATCGACAACGTGCTGCACGAGTTCTCCTCCGTCGCCGGTGTGCGCGAAGACGTGACCGACATCATCCTGAACCTCAAGGGCGTCAGCCTGCGCATGGAAGTCGAAGGGCCGAAGCGCCTGTCGATCTCCGCCAAGGGCCCGGGCGTCGTCACCGCCGGTGACATCTCCGAATCCGCCGGTATCGAGATTCTGAACCGCGAGCATGTGATCTGCCACCTCGACGATGGTGCAGATGTCTACATGGAGCTGACCGTTAACACCGGCAAGGGCTATGTCTCTGCCGACAAGAACAAGCCCGAAGATGCGCCTATCGGTCTCATTCCGATCGACGCGATCTATTCGCCGGTCAAGAAGGTCTCCTATGACGTGCAGCCCACCCGTGAGGGCCAGGTGCTGGACTATGACAAGCTGACCATGAAGGTCGAAACAGACGGCTCCATCACGCCGGACGACGCCGTGGCCTTCGCCGCGCGCATCCTGCAGGACCAGCTTGGCATCTTCGTCAACTTCGACGAGCCGGAATCGGCGTCCCGTCAGGACGACGACGACGGTCTCGAGTTCAACCCGCTGCTGCTGAAGAAGGTCGACGAACTGGAGCTCTCGGTCCGTTCGGCGAACTGCCTGAAGAACGACAACATCGTCTACATCGGCGACCTGATCCAGAAGACCGAAGCCGAGATGCTGCGCACCCCGAACTTCGGCCGCAAGTCCTTGAACGAGATCAAGGAAGTGCTGTCGGGCATGGGTCTGCACCTTGGCATGGACGTCGAGGACTGGCCGCCAGAGAACATCGAAGACCTCGCCAAGAAGTTCGAGGATTCGTTCTAAGATACGGTGCCCGGAAACTTTCAAAGTTTCCGGGGCCGATTTCTTTCAAAGAAATCGGGTGCCGTGAAGACCGGGCACACGCCCCAAGGTGAGCTCGTGACACGCATCGCGGGCCAGACAAAGCAAAACCGCCCGTAGAGGGCATCACGATTGGAGTAAGACAATGCGTCACGCACGTGGATACCGCCGCCTGAACCGTACACATGAACACCGCAAGGCGCTGTTCTCGAACATGGCAGGCTCGCTCATCGAGCATGAGCAGATTAAGACCACCTTGCCGAAAGCCAAGGAACTGAAGCCGATCATCGAAAAGATGATCACGCTGGCCAAGCGCGGCGACCTGCACGCCCGCCGTCAGGCCGCGTCGAAGCTGAAAGAAGACCAGTATGTCGCCAAGCTGTTCGACGTGCTGGGCCCGCGCTACAAGGACCGTCAGGGTGGCTACGTCCGTGTTCTGAAGGCCGGCTTCCGCTATGGTGACATGGCGCCGATGGCGATCATCGAATTCGTCGACCGCGACCGCGACGCCAAGGGCGCTGCTGACAAGGCGCGTCTGGCCGAGGAAGAAGCGGCAGAATAAGATCCCCGCCTATCGCGGATCGGAAAGCCCTGCCATTCGGCGGGGCTTTTTCTTTTCCGGGCCCTCGCGCAGAGAAATCGCAGTTGCACCGGGCCGGGACCCTGCGCATATCTGGGGGTATGAGATACCTCCTGCTGATCCTGATGTTGCTCGCCGCCCCCCTGGCGGCGCAGCAGGTGCCAAGCTCGGCCGCGCAGATGCAGTTGAGTTTCGTGCCGCTGGTCAAAGAGGTCGCGCCGGCGGTCGTGAACATCTACGCCCGCACCATCACCGAAGCGCGCCGCACGCCGCTGCAGGCCGACCCTTTCTTCGAAAGGTTCTTTCGCGATCCTTTCTCCGAGCGGCCCCGGGTGCAGAACTCGCTCGGCTCGGGCGTGATCCTCTCTGCTGACGGGATCGTCGTGTCGAACTACCACGTCGTCGGCACCGCCACCGACATCCGCGTCGTGCTGAACGACCGGCGCGAGTACAGCGCCCGGGTGCTTCTGGGCGATGCCGACAGCGATCTTGCGATCCTCAAACTCGAAGGCGCGGAGGACCTGCCCTTTCTCAAGCTGCGCGACAGCGACGCGGTAGAGGTGGGCGAGTTGACGCTGGCCATCGGCAACCCCTTCGGCGTGGGCCAGACCGTGTCGAGCGGGATCGTCTCGGGGCTGGCCCGCTCTGGCGCCGCGGGCGGGGGAGGTCAGGGCTATTTCATCCAGACCGACGCGCCGATCAACCCGGGCAATTCCGGCGGGGCGCTCATTGACATGGGCGGAAGGCTCATCGGAGTGAACACCTCGATCCTGACCCGCTCGGGCGGCAGCAACGGCATCGGTTTCGCCATTCCCGCCGATCTGGTCGCCGCCTTCGTCGCACAGGCCCGCGCCGGGGAGACCGCTTTCCAGCGCCCCTGGGCGGGGCTTTCAGGCCAGCCAGTCGATGCCGACATGGCGGGGCCCTTGGGGCTGGACCGTCCGGGCGGGATCATCGTTTCCGGGCTGCATCCCGCCAGCCCCTTCAACGGCGCGGGGTTGAAGGTTGGCGACGTGATCGTCAGCGTCGACGACCAGCCGGTGAATACGCCCGCCGAGATGATCTACCGCATGTCGGTGGCGGGGCTGGGCCATTCTGCGCGCGTGGGTGTCATGCGCGAGGGGCGGCTGCAAGAGGTGACCGTGGCTCTGATCGCCGCGCCCGACGTGCCGGACCGTGCCGAGGTCACCTTGGGCGCGCGCAGCCTGCTGCCGGGCCTCAAAGCGGCGCGGATCAACCCGGCGGTCATTGCCGAGATGAACCTGCCCTTGGAAAGCGCGGGCGTCGTGGTGCTCGACGCCGGACGCTTCGGCCCGCGCGTGGGGCTCAGCGATGGCGACGTGATACTCTCGGTCAACGGCGTGGCGGTGGAAGATACCGCCGCCCTCGCGGCGCTGCTCTCGGGGCAGGTGCGCCGCATCCAGATGGTGATACAACGGGGCGACCGGCGCATGGCGCTGCGGTTCAGGGGGTAGCGTGGCGGATCTGTTCGGAGAGACGGGAAAAGCGGAAGAGGGCGGCCACCGCCCTCTTGCCGACCGGCTGCGGCCGAAATCCCTTGCCGAGGTGATCGGGCAGGAAAAAGTGCTGGGGCCCGACGCGCCGCTGACGGTGATGCTGGCAGCCGGCGCGTTGTCTTCGTTGATCTTCTGGGGCCCGCCCGGCGTGGGCAAGACCACCATCGCGCGGCTTTTGGCGGATGAGACCGATCTGCATTTCGTGCAGATCAGCGCGATCTTCTCGGGCGTGCCGGAACTGCGCAAGGTCTTCGAGGCCGCCAAGATGCGCCGCCGTCAGGGGCAGGGGACGCTTCTTTTCGTCGACGAGATTCACCGTTTCAACAAGGCCCAGCAGGACGGCTTCCTGCCGCATATGGAGGATGGCACCATCCTTCTGGTCGGCGCCACCACCGAGAATCCCAGTTTCGAGTTAAACGCCGCCGTGCTGAGCCGCGCACAGGTGCTGGTGCTGGAACGCCTGCCGCATGAGGATCTGGAGCGTCTGGCGCAGCGGGCGGAACGCGAGCAGGGCAAACCCCTGCCGCTGCAACCCGAGGCGCGCGAGGCGCTTTTGGAGATGGCCGACGGCGACGGGCGGGCGCTTCTGAACCTGATCGAACAGGTGACCGCCTGGAAGGACGACGGCCCGCTCGACAAGGCGGGGCTGTCAAAGCGCCTCATGCGCCGTGCCGCGCAATACGACAAATCGGGGGATTCGCATTACAACCTCATCTCGGCGCTGCATAAATCCATGCGTGGATCGGACCCAGACGCGGCGCTCTACTGGCTGGGCCGAATGCTCGAGGGCGGGGAGGACCCGCGCTACCTGATGCGGCGGATCACACGGATGGCGGTTGAAGATGTCGGTCTGGCAGATCCACAGGCACAGGCCTTCTGCCTTCAGGCCTGGGAGACCTACGAGCGGCTTGGCAGCCCGGAGGGCGAACTCGCGATCGCGCAGGCGCTGACCTACATCTGCCTCGCGCCGAAATCCAACGCCGTCTACAAGGCTTACAAGGGCGCGCGACGGCTGGCGCGTAGCACCGGGTCAGAGCCGCCGCCCAAGCACATTCTTAACGCGCCGACCAAGCTGATGAAGGAGCAAGGCTACGGCAGCGGCTATGCCTACGACCATGATGCCGAAGACGGGTTTTCGGGGCAGAACTACTTTCCCGACACGATGGAACGGCCGAACCTCTATGAGCCGGTCGAGCGCGGTTTCGAGCGGGAGTTGAAAAAGCGGCAGGACTACTTTGCCGGGCTGCGGGCAAAGCGGAAAACTTGACTCCGGCCCGCGCAAGCGCGATGGGGTGTCGATGATGAAAACACTGATCATGGTGGCGCTCGGCGGCGCTTTGGGCGCGTGTCTGCGCTACCTTGTCGGTCTCGCCGTCGGCTTCCCTTTGGGCACGCTGGCGGTGAACGTCGCAGGGTCGCTGGCGATCGGCGTCGTTTGGGTATCCTTGGCCGACAAGACGCTGCTGCTGCCCTTCTTGATGACTGGTCTTCTGGGCGGCTTCACGACCTTTTCGGCGTTTTCACTCGACACGCTGCGCCTGCTTGAGGCAGGCCGCGCCGCTGTTGCATTTTCATATGTGGGGGCCTCGGTGATCTTGTCGCTGGCCGCCTGTTTGCTGGGCCTCTGGTTGGCCCGAGAGGTATTGGCATGAGCCGCGTACAGACAGTGACCGTCGCCGAGGGTGATGGCGACCAGCGGCTCGACCGCTGGTTCAAGCGGATGTTTCCGCAGATCAATCAAGGCCTCATCGAGAAGATGTGCCGCAAGGGCGAGATCCGTGTCGATGGGGGCCGTGTCAAGGCTAACACCCGGCTCGAGGCGGGCCAGCAGGTGCGCGTGCCGCCGCTGCCCGATGCCGCGCCGCCCCCGCCGCCCAAGCGGACACGCATCACCGAGGCGGATGCCAAGATGATCCGCAACTGCGTGATCTACCGCGACGACCATGTCATCGCGCTCAACAAGCCCGCCGGTCTGGCGGTGCAGGGCGGTTCGGGGCAGGCGGATCGGCATGTCGATGCTCTGTCCGAGGCGCTGACCTTCGACGCCGAGGAGAAGCCGCGCCTCGTGCACCGGCTCGACCGCGACACCTCGGGCGTGCTGCTGCTGGCGCGGACCCGCGCGGCGGCCAAATCGCTGACGGCGGCGATGCGGCACCGCGAAACCCGCAAGATCTATTGGGCCATCGTCGCGGGCGTGCCGACACCGTACTTGGGCGAGATCAAATACGGTCTGGTCAAGGCCGGCGGCCATGGCCGCAAGGGCGAGGGCGAGAAGATGATCGCCGTGCACCCGCGCGACATGGACGACACGCCGGGCGCGAAACGCGCGCATACGCTTTATGCCACGCTCTTCCGCGTCGGCTCGCGCGCGTCTTGGGTGGCGATGGAGCCGGTCACGGGCCGCACCCACCAGCTGCGAGCGCATATGGCTGAGATCGGGCATCCGATCGTCGGTGACGGCAAATACGGCGGCTCGGGGCAGGAGAACCTCGGCGATGGCTGGGGCGCGCAACTGGGCGGGATCATCTCGAAGAAGCTGCATCTGCATGCGCGGATGATGCGTTTCGAGCATCCGCACACGCGCAAGGTGGTCACCATCACCGCTGAACTGCCCGACCACATGGCGCATAGCTGGGACACCTTCGGTTGGACCGAGGATCTCGCCGAAGAAGACCCTTTCGAGTCGCTGCAATGAGCAAACCGCTCCGTTTGGTGATCTTTGACGTCGACGGCACGCTGGTCGACAGCCAAGGCGATATCGTCGCGGCGATGACGTCGGCCTTTGCGGCTGTGGAGGCGCCCGCGCCAACGCGGGCCGAGATCCTGTCGATCGTCGGCCTATCGCTGGATGTGGCGATGACGGTGCTGGCCCCCACGCGCCCGGCGGGGGATCACCTTGCGATGGTTGAAGCCTATAAGGCTGCCTATATGACACTGCGGGCTGAGGCAGGCGTGGCGCAATCTTCGCCGCTTTACCCCGGCGCGGTTGAGACGTTGCGGCGTCTTCACGCAGAGCCGGAGGTGCTGTTGGGCGTCGCCACGGGAAAGTCGAAACGCGGGTTGGACAAGTTGATCGCCGGTCACGGGCTGGAGGGTCTTTTCATCACGCAGCAGGTGGCGGATTTCCATCCCTCCAAGCCGCATCCGTCGATGATCCATCAGGCGATGGCCGATGCCGGGGTGGGGCCTGAGGCCACGGTGATGATCGGCGACACCTCTTTCGACATGGACATGGCCGCCGCTGCCGGGGTGACCGGGATCGGCGTCAAATGGGGCTATCACGGCCCGGAACGGCTGGCCGCCGCCGCGCATCTGGTCGAGGATTTCGCGGCGCTGCCCGCCCTACTGGAACAAATCTGGAGCATTCCCGCATGAGTGACTGGAAAGCCAAACGCTTTTGGAAAGACGCCGCCGTGGTCGCGGTCGAAGACGGTTTCACCGTCGAGTTGGACGGCCGCCGGGTGAAAACCCCGGCCAAGCGCCCGCTGACCCTGCCGACCCGCGCCATGGCCGAGGCCGTGGCCGCCGAATGGCAGGCGCAGGAGAAACAGATCGACCCGCGCACCATGCCGGTGACCAAGACCGCCAATGCCGCGATCGACAAGGTCGCGGTGCAAAAGGCCGAGGTCGTCGAGATGCTCGCGGCCTATGGCGACAGCGATCTTCTGTGCTACCGCGCCGACAGCCCCGAAGGTTTGGTCGCCCGGCAAGCGTCTGAGTGGGATCCGATGCTGGATTGGGCGGCGCAAACCCTTGGCGTGCGGTTGGAGACGCGGGAGGGCATCATGCATGAGCCGCAAGCGCCCGAAGCCCTGGCCCAATTGCACCGGCGGACGGCGGCGCTTGATCCCTTTGAACTGGCGGCTTTTCATGACCTTGTGAGCCTCACCGGCTCGCTGATCCTTGGCTTTGCCGCGCTCGAACAGGCCTTTGACCCCGAGGAAATTTGGGCCCTGTCGCGGCTGGATGAGACATGGCAGGCCGAGCAATGGGGCCGCGATGACGTGGCCGAGCAAGAGGCCGAAATCAAGCGGCAGGCGTTTTTACATGCATGTGCAATAATAGTGCTTTGCAAAGCTGCTTAACTTGATAAAAGCTTTGCGCCGCGATGTGAAAACCCGCTCTGATTTTGCCCATCGCGCCCTTGACCTTCAAACCTGAATCCGCCCACACTGCTTTTCATTGAGCAAGGGAAACCCTGCACAAGATCGCTTTCGGCGTCATCTGGCGTCGGATTAACCGCCAGTGAACGTGGCGGACTATCAGGAAGAGGTAAAAATGAAAAAAACCGTAATTTTTGGCGCGCTGACCGTTGCTGGCCTTGCGGCCGGCGCTGCTGGTGCCGCCACGCTTGATGACGTCAAGGCCCGTGGCAAGCTGAACTGTGGCGTGACCACAGGCCTTGCAGGCTTTGCCGCGCCGAACGCCAACGGCGAATGGGAAGGTTTCGACGTGGCCGTGTGCCGTGCCGTTGCTGCCGCCGTTCTGGGCGACAAGAACGCCGTGGAATTCGTGCCGACAACCGGCAAGACCCGCTTCACCGCGCTGGCTTCGGGCGAGATCGACTTCCTCGCACGCAACACCACATGGACCTTCAGCCGCGACACCGACCTGAAATTCGATTTCATCGGCGTGAACTACTACGACGGTCAGGGCTTCATGGTCCCGAAAGCGCTCGGCGTCTCCTCGGCCAAGGATCTCGACGGCGCGACCGTCTGCATCCAGACCGGCACCACCACCGAGCTGAACCTCGCGGACTTCTTCCGCAAGAACAACATCAGCTACGAGCCCGTCCCGGTTGAAACCAACGCCGAAGGCCAGCAGCAGTACCTTGCCGGTGCCTGCGACACCTACACCACCGACGCCTCCGGCCTTGCCGCGACACGCGCGACCTTCGAAAACCCCGATGAGCACGTGCTGCTGCCCGAAATCATCTCGAAAGAGCCGCTGGGCCCGCTGGTCCGCCACGGCGACAACGATTGGGGCGACATCACCCGCTGGGTGCTGAACGCGCTGATCGCTGCCGAAGAACTGGGCATCACCTCGGCCAACATCGAAGAGATGACCGGCAACACCAACAACCCCGAAGTCGCCCGCCTCTTGGGCACCGAGGGCACATTGGGTGAGATGATCGGCCTCGACGCCGACTGGGCCAAGCGCGCCATCATGGCCGAAGGCAACTACGGTGAGATCTTTGCCAAGAACATCGGCGAAGAGACCCCGATCGGTCTGGCACGCGGGCTGAACGCCCAGTGGACAGATGGTGGCCTGCTCTACGCACCGCCCTTCCGCTAAATAGCGAAGCGAGGGGCGCGGGAATTCCTGCGCCCCTTGCGCCTCTGGCCGGTGGGGCTGCCTGCCTCTGGCCAACAAAAGCTCCCTACTGAAAAGAAGAACGGTCAAAAAACGACTGACGAAACCCCAACGAGACAATAAAAACCCACGATCGAGATAAATCGATCTACGACCAAAAATGATTCGGCCAAGGTGCGCCAAATGCACCGATAAAAAACAAGCCGGAACACAGGGATACATACATGACGACATTCTCCGACCCTCCCAAGGCGTCGTTCCGGCCATCTATGCTGTTGAGCGACACCCGCTATCGGTCGATCACCTTTCAGGTGATCGCGCTGGTGCTGCTGGTCACGGCGATCTGGTATCTGGGATCGAACCTAGCCGCGAACCTGCGCGCCGCCGGTTTGAACATCTCTTTCCAGTTCCTCGGCAATCCGGCGGGCTATGACATCAACCAGACGCTGATCCCCTATACCAGCCAATCGTCGAACCTTCAGGCGGCTTGGGTCGGGATCATCAACACGCTGCTGGTGTCCTTCCTTGCCTGTGTCACGGCCACGATCTTTGGCGTCATCGCCGGGGTTCTGCGCCTGTCGAACAACTGGCTCGTGCGCAAGCTGATGGCCGGCTACGTCGAGATTTTCCGCAACATCCCGGTGCTGATCTGGATCCTGATCATCTACACCATCATGACCGCCGCCATGCCCGCGCCGTCGGCCTTCCGCGGTGACGATCCGGCGTCGAGCATGATGCTGGGCTCTTTCGCCTTTACTAACCGGGGCGTCTATATTCCCGGGCCGGTCTGGGGGCCGGGGTCGATGATCGTGGTGGCGACCTTTGTCGCCTCGGTGATCGGCGTCTTTGCCTACCGCCGCTATGCGACCAAGCTGCTTTATGACACCGGTCGCCTGCTGCCGATGCTCTGGCCTTCGGTCGCGATCCTGTTGCTGCCGACGATCATCATGTTCTTCATCATGGGCATGCCGATCGGGCTCGACTACCCCGCGCTGAAGGGCTTCAACTTCCGCGGCGGCATCCAGATCGGCGCGCCGCTGATCGCGCTGTGGTTCGCCCTGTCGATCTATACCGGTGCCTTCATTGCCGAGAACGTCCGCGCGGGCATTCAGGCGGTCAGCAAGGGCCAGTCCGAAGCCGCCGCAGCCTTGGGCCTCCGGTCGGGCCGGATCATGAACCTTGTGGTGCTGCCGCAGGCGCTGCGCGTCATCATCCCGCCGCTCATTTCGAACTACCTCAACATCACCAAGAACTCCTCGCTGGCGATCCTCGTGGGCTATGCCGACATCACCGCGACGCTGGGCGGGATCACCCTGAACCAGACCGGGCGGGCGATCGAATGCGTCGTTCTTCTGATGCTCTTCTACCTCGTCATCTCGCTGGGCATCTCCATGGTGATGAACGTCTACAACAACGCAACGAAGCTGAAGGAGCGTTAAGCCATGTCAGACACACATGCTGAATCCATCGCCTTCGTGCGTGAAACCTCGCTGCCGCCTGCGGCCCCGCCGGATAAGGTCGGCGGCCCACTGAAATGGGTGAAGGACAATCTTTTCCCGACATGGGCGAATGCGATCCTGACGATTGTAGCGCTCTATTTCCTCTATCTTCTGGTCTCGGGCTCTCTGCCCTGGCTGTTGAACGGCGTCTGGTCGGCGAGCAGCCTGTCGGAATGTCGTGAGATTTTGGACGGCGCGACCGGGGCCTGTTTCTCGGTGCTGAGCGAGCGCTGGCATCAACTGCTCTTTGGCTTCAAATATCCCAGCGACCAATACTGGCGTCCCACCCTCGCGCTGGTGCTGCTGTTCCTTGCCGCCGCACCCGTGCTCTTCATCGACCTGCCGCGCAAGCTGCTGCTTTTCACCGGCGTCTACCCGTTCCTTGCCTTCTGGCTGATCTGGGGCGGGCCGATCTGGGGGCCGATCTTCGCGCTTTTGGGCGTCGTGGCGGGCTATGTCGTCTATAGCCGTCTGGTGCAGAAGAGCTTTGCCATGGCGCTGGCGGGCGGCGTCGTCGCTGCGGTGATTGTCTGGTATATCGGCGGCTTTATTGGCGAGGCGCTGCGCCCCGCATCGCCCCTGCTGCAAGCGATCCCGAGCCGTGACCTTGGTGGCTTCATGCTCAACATGATGCTGGGCATCACCTGCGTGTCGCTGTCGCTGCCCATCGGCATCGCGCTGGCGCTTGGCCGCCAGTCGCATCTGCCGATCGTTAAAGGCATCTGCGTGGTCTTCATCGAATTCGTTCGCGGCGTGCCGCTGATCACGCTCTTGTTCGTGGCGAACGTAATGCTGGCCTATTTCTTCCCGCCGGGTTCGGGTGTGGACCTCTTCATCCGCGTTGTGATCATGATCACCATGTTCTCCTCGGCTTATATCGCCGAGGTGATCCGCGGCGGCCTCGCCGCGCTGCCGAAGGGCCAGTACGAGGCCGCCGACAGCCTTGGCCTCGACTACCCGCAGGCGATGCGGCTGATCATCCTGCCGCAGGCGCTGAAGATCTCGATCCCGGGCATCGTGAACATCGCGGTGGGCCTGTTCAAGGACACCACGCTGGTCTCGGTCATCTCGCTGTTCGACATCATCGGCATGATCCGCGGTCCGATCCTCGCCTCGACCGACTGGAACGGCGTCTACTGGGAGCTTTTCCTCTTTGCTTCCGTGCTGTTCTTCATCGTCTGCTACGGCATTTCTCAATACTCGCAGTGGCTGGAACGCCGTCTTGCGACTGACCATCGTTAAGGGAGGGTTCTCGCATGGCTGAGACCGCACAAATGAAAGTATCCGACGAAGTCGCGATCCGCATCGACAACATGAACAAGTGGTACGGGGCCTTCCACGTGCTGCGCGACATCAACCTGACCGTGCACCGGGGCGAGCGGATCGTGATCTGCGGGCCATCGGGCTCGGGCAAGTCTACGCTGATCCGCTGCATCAACGCACTGGAAGAGCATCAGAAGGGCACCATTGAGGTCGATGGCACGCTGCTGAGCTCGGACCTCAAGAACATCGACAAGATCCGCTCCGAGGTCGGCATGTGCTTCCAGCACTTCAACCTCTTCCCGCATCTGACGATCCTTGAGAACTGCACGCTGGCGCCGATCTGGGTCCGCAAGACGCCCAAGAAGGAAGCCGAGGAAACGGCGATGCATTTCCTTGAAAAGGTGAAGATCCCCGATCAGGCCAATAAGTATCCCGGCCAGCTTTCGGGCGGTCAGCAGCAGCGTGTGGCAATTGCCCGTTCGCTCTGCATGCGCCCGCGGGTCATGCTGTTCGACGAGCCGACATCGGCCCTCGACCCCGAGATGATCAAAGAGGTGCTCGACACGATGATCGAGCTTGCCGAAGAGGGCATGACCATGCTCTGCGTGACCCATGAGATGGGCTTTGCCCGTCAGGTGGCGAACCGGGTGATCTTCATGGACGAAGGCCAGATTGTTGAACAGAACGAGCCTGAGGCGTTCTTCAACAACCCGCAAAGCCCGCGCACGCAGCTGTTCCTGAGCCAGATCCTCGGGCACTGAACCGGGAAAATCGGACCAAGGTAAAACCTGCGCCCCGGCCATTTGGTCGGGGCGTTTGCGTTTCAAACCAGTTGTTTGGGGACGGTGAAGGCGTGCAGCACTCCGCTGCTGGGGGCCACCTCGGCCCAGCATCCAACCGCGAAATCCAACACCGTCGTCGCGCCCGAGGGGTAGCGATCAAAGGCTTCCTGTTCGGGCGGCTGCTGCAATAGCCCTGCGGCGGCAGCGGCGATGCCGGGGTTATGCGCCACCAGCAGCAGGGTGTTGCCCGTGCCGCGCTGGCGCAGGCTGGTGATGATCTGATCAGGCTCGGCGAGGTAAAGTTGGCGAAGGTACTCCACCTGACAGCCCTCAGGCAGCGCCAAGCGGGCGCAGGTTTCGCGGGTGCGGGCCGCCGTTGAGCAGAGCACCGCATCAGGCAGCAGCGCCTCTGCGCGCAGCCAGTTGCCGAGGGCTTGGGCCGCCCCGCGCCCGCGGGCATTCAGGGGGCGGTCATGATCGCTGGTCCCATGGGACCAGTCCGATTTCGCGTGTCGCATCAGGATCAGGCGGCGCATGTCGTTCCTTTCACTGCTCGCCCCATCATAGGCGCGAAGCAGGGGCAGGGGGCAAGCGCTTTGGGCCTAGCCCTTGCGAATGATGCTGCCCGCGCCGTGTTCGGTGAAAAGCTCCAACAGGCAGGCATTGGGCGCGCGCCCGTCGAGGATGACCGCCGCCCGCACACCGCCTTCGAGCGCGTCCAGCGCGGTTTGCACCTTGGGAATCATCCCGCCCGCAATGGTGCCATCGGCGATCATCTCGTTGATTTGGCTCGCTGTGAGGTCGGTCACAACCTCGCCCTTGCCGTCTTTGACGCCCGCCACATCCGTCAGCAGCAACAAGCGGTCGGCCTCCAACGCGCCCGCGATGGCGCCAGCGGCGGTGTCGCCGTTAATATTATAGGTCTCCCCCCCGTGGCCCATGCCGAGCGGCGCGATGACGGGAATGATGCCCTTGTCGGCAAAGTCCCGCAGGATGCGCGGGTTGACCTGTGTCGGGTTGCCCACGAGGCCCAGAGCGGGGTCTTCGGGGTCGCAAACGATCAACCCGCTGTCTTTGCCCGAAACACCAACCGCGCGGCCACCTTGCTCTGAGATCGCCTGCACGATCCGCGCGTTGACAAGGCCCGAGAGCACCATCTCAACCACTTCCATGGTCGCGGCATCGGTCACCCGTTTGCCGTTCACGAATTCGGATTTGATGTTCAACCGCGCCAGCATGTCGTTGATCATCGGGCCGCCGCCATGGACGATCACCGGGTTCACCCCCACCTGCCGCATCAGCGCGACATCGCGGGCAAATTCATCCATCGCTTCGTCGCTGCCCATCGCATGGCCGCCCAGTTTGATGACCACTGTGGCATCGGCGTAGCGTTGCAAAAAGGGCAGAGCTTGGCTGAGGGTTTGGGCGGTGGCGATCCAGTCGCGGTTCATGTCTTGCGTTCTCATCTGTTGACCCATGGGAAGCCGATAGCGGCGGGAGGTGCTATACCAGCGTGGCGATGATGGCACGCAGCGTAGGGATGCCCCAGCCCTTTTCCGAAGATGTCACGACAATCTCCGGGTAGGCGGCGGGGTGTTTGCTCAGCGCGTCTTTCACCTGCGACAGGATTTTCGCGCGCTCGGCTTCTTTGACCTTATCCGCCTTGGTCAGCACGACCTGAAAGGTGACGGCGGAACTGTCGAGCAGGGACATGATCTCATCATCGACCTTCTTCACGCCATGGCGCGCGTCGATCAGCACGAAGGCGCGGCGCAGGGTCTGGCGGCCCGAGAGGTATTGTTTCAGCAGACGCTGCCACTTCTCGACCACCGGCAGCGGCGCATTGGCATAGCCATAGCCCGGCAGGTCGACGAGGTAGTGCTCTTCCCCGGCGGTGAAAAAGTTGATCTCTTGCGTGCGGCCCGGCGTGTTCGACGCCCGCGCCAGCGCTTTCATCCCGGTCAGCGCGTTGATCAGCGTCGATTTCCCGACGTTGGAGCGCCCGGCAAAGCAGACCTCCATCCGGTCTGGGGGCGGCAGCCCATCCATCGCCACCACGCCTTTGACGAATGTCGTCTCCCCGGCGAAAAGCATCCGGCCCTTCTCGGCGCTCGGGGCGTCGGGCTCTTCGGCGATGGTGTAGTTCACTTGCATCAGATCAGCTCCAGTTCGTCGCCCACGGCGATCTCTCCGCCCTTGGTGACGGTCAGGGTAACACCGAAATCCCGGTGACCCAATTGGTCGAGTGCGGCGAGCGTGTCCACGTCGCGCGCGCCGGTGTCGGTGTTTACGGTGGTGGCAAGGCAGCGGGTGATGCGTTTGGAGACATGCAGCCGTGCTTCGCCGATTTTCAAGTCACGCCCCAGCCAGTCGAACTCGGCCCAAGGGGCGGCGCCGTCAAACCAGATGTTGCCGCGCCAGCGGGCGGTTTGCAGCGGGGCTGCTGCCAAGTCTTCGACGGCGCGATGGGAGGTGAGGCTGTTGAGCGAGAGCGTCGGCTCTGCGCTGTCGGTATAGCCGCGGCCATCGAGACGGAGGATATCCACCGGGGCAGCGCGGCCTTCGGCCACCAGCGGGCGCACCCAGTCGAGGAAGGCAGCCTGTTCGCGATCCGGGTGGAAGGTGATTTCCCCACGCATCGGGTGGCGCAGGGTGAGCATCTCAGTCGTCTCATCCAGCTTGGCCCTAATCGCCTGCAACTGCGGCGAAGAGGCCCCCCGGGTGAAATTTAAACACCGCGCCCAGTCTCCCGGCGCGGCTTTGGAGGCGTCATGGGCCACGGCCCAAAGCCGGTCATAGGGCATGGATTGCCCGGCGCGCAGGGTCACACGCTCAACCGTCTCGCGGCCATGGGCCTTCAGCGGATGCCGGTTGAGCGCGGTGACCTGCATCACTTTTTCGACTTGCCCGATTTGGGTTTGGCATCCGCATTGGCGGCAGCGCTCTTGGGCGTGCGTTTGAAGCCGCCTTTGATGTTGCCCCAGAGGTCAGGTTTGTACCCCTGGCTGCGCATGATCAAATATTGCTGGGTGAAGGTGATCGTGTTGTTGGCGATCCAGTACACCACCAAGCCGCTCGCGAAACCGCCCAGCATGAACATGAACACCCACGGCATCCACGCAAAGATCATTTGCTGTGTCGGATCGGTGGGCGCCGGGTTCAGCTTTTGCTGCAAGAACATGGAGATACCCAAGAGCAGCGGCAGGATGCCGATGAAGATCAGCGCCAGCATCGAACCCGGCTCGGGCGCGGCATAGGGCAAGAGACCCCAGAGGTTCATGATCGAGGTGGGATCGGGCGCGCTGAGGTCTTGGAACGGGCCAAAGAAGGGGGCATGGCGCAGCTCGATCGTGACGAAAATCACCTTGTAGAGCGAGAAGAAGATCGGGATTTGCAGCAGGATCGGCAGGCAGCCCGCCGCAGGGTTCACCTTGTTCTTCTTATAGAGCTCCATCATGCCCTGTTGCATCTTCTGACGGTCGTCGCCCGCTTCTTTCTTCAGCTTTTCCATCTCGGGCTGAAGCTCTTTCATCCGCGCCATGGAGACGTAGGATTTGTACGCCAGCGGGAAGAGGACCGCCTTGATCAGCAGCGTCAGGCCGATGATGGCGACACCCATGTTGCCGATAAGTTTGTTCAGCTCATGCAGCAGCCAGAAGATCGGCTTGGTCAGGAAGAAGAACCAGCCCCAGTCGATGCTGTCGATGAATTTGGCAACACCGGAGGATTGGTAATCCTGAAGGGTCTCCCATTCCTTGGCACCGGCGAAGAACTTGCTGGAGGTGCTTACGCTTTCGCCTGCCGCGACCGAGCGGGTGGGCTGGCGGGTGAAGGCGCGGTAGGTGTCCGCGCGCGGATCATAGGTGAGCGCCTGTTCAAAGGTCTCGCCCGCGTCGGGGATCAGCACCGCCTGCCAGTAGTGGTCGGTGAAGCCAACCCAGCCCTCGGTCACGCCTTCGGTGACCACGGCGGGGCGGCCCCAGGTGCTGTTTACCTCGGCATCGGCGATGTCGTCCCAATCGACTTCGGAAAGTTCACCATTGGCCATGGCCACGGCGCCTTCATGCAGGATGAAGAAGCTTTTCAGGTCTTCGGGCAGCCCGTGCTGCGCGATCATGCCGAAGGGGGCGAGGTTCACCGCGCCTTCGCCGTTGTTGGTCACGCTCTGGGTGATGTCGAACATATATTGGTCATCGACCGAGATGGTGCGGGTAAAGACCTGCCCGGCGCCATTGTCCCAAGTGAGGGTCACGGGGCTGTCGACGCCCAGCGTTTCGCCCTCGCTCAGGGTCCAAAGCGTGTCGACACCGGGGACGGCATCGGGGGCGAGGCCCGAACCGGCGGCCCAACCGTGCAGCGCATAGTAAGCATCGCTCGACCCTTCGGGGGAGAGCAGGGTCACGATTTCGGCATCCGCGTCGAGCGTGGTTTGGTAATCGTTCAATTTCAGATCGTCGATCCGACCGCCCATGAGCGAGATGGAGCCGCTGACCTTCTCTGTCGCGATTGCCACGCGAGGCGCTGCCGCCAGTGCCGCGCGGCGGCCTTCGGGGGCGGCGCCTTCGCCATCTTCCGTGCCGGGCGCGGCCGCGGTATCGGCGGTGGAGGCGGGAACCGAAGTGCCTTCGACAGTCTCGCTGATCTCACTGCCGGGTTCCAATGCCGGGTCGGCTTCGGGGGGCGGGAACAGAAGGAACCACACGAGGATGACGGCAAAGCTGAGCGCCGTGGCAAGGATGAGATTCTTGTTCTGTTCGTCCATGGGGACCGCCACCTGATGTCTTTGAATATCACGGGGGTTCAACAGAGTGCGGGGCCAAAGGTCAAGTGGAATCGGGCGGGATGAAGGGGGATGCAGGGTGGTTTTGGTCCATCTGGCATGGGTTTTGCGAAGTTTCGCCGGGGGCGGTTGCGGGGGAGCGGCGGCCCCGGCATTGAGCGAGGCGGGCGCGAAGGGTGTGACCGTACTTCGGGGTGCAGGGTGTTCTCCTCTGCCTCAGACCCTTCGGCCGTCGCGACCACCGTCGCTTAATGCCCCGGGCCGGTGCTAAGCACAGAGCCCGCTAGGTGGCACGCCCATTCATGATGCGCGGCACGTCTTGCAGTTTCGCGTTGTGGCGGGCGATCCAATCGAGTGTTTGCTCAAACGGCATGGGGCGGGCGATGCCGAATCCCTGCACATGGTCGCAGCCGAGTTGGGCGAGCAAGACATGCTCCCCCACTGTTTCCACCCCTTCGGCGAGGGTCTCAATGCCCAGTCGTTCGGCCATGGTGAGAATGGCGCTGATCATGCGCTGTTGGTCGGGGTCGCGGTCGGCTTTCATGACGAAAGAGCGGTCGATCTTGATCCGGCTGACGGAAAAGCGGCGGATGGATGCGATGGAGGCATGGCCCGTGCCGAAGTCGTCAAGATCAATGCGGCATCCGAGTTTGCGCAGGGCGTTGATATTGCGGGTGATCACATCGTCTGCAGTTGAGGCGACGACGGTTTCCAGCACTTCGATGGCGAGCCGGTCGGGGGACAGGTCGAACCGGTCCAACTCCCAAGTGATTTTGTCGATGAGCCGGGGGTTGGCAAGTTCACCCCCGGCGAAGTTCACCCCGATCTGCGGCACCACGGTGCCGGACCCATCCCAGGCTTTGAGGGCGGCGAAGGCGTGGTACATCATGACTTCGGCCAAACGCTCCAACAGGCCTGCCTCTTCGACGGCGGGCAGGAAATCCGAAGGGGGGATCATGCCCTGTACCGGATGGTTCCAGCGCGCCAAGGCTTCAAAACCGGTGATCTGGCCTGTGTCGGTTGAGATTTGCGGCTGGAACCATGGTTGAATTTGGCCGCTGTCCAAAGCCTGCGCGACCTCTTCGCGCAGTTCGGCGCGGCTTTCGGTTTCCCGGCGCATCTGGTCGGAAAAGGCGCGAATGGAGGATGGGCCGCGCCGCTGCGCGCTGCGCAGGGCGGTGGCAGCGGCGGCGAGCCATGCGGCGCCATCCCCGCCCGGGGTGCGGGTGTTAAGGCAAAAGCCGACGGAGGCCGTAAGGTAGATCGTAACCCCATCGACGAAAAACGGTTCTTCCAAGGCGGATTGCAGCCGCCCCGCCAGTTGAATGCAAAGCTCAAGATCGAGTTGTCGGACCGGGGCGGTGCAGACGGCGAACCGCGCCTCTCCCATCTTGCCGATGAGATCATCGTCGCGCAGGGCGCCCTGCAATCGTTCGCCGCTTTGCCGCAGGACCGTGTCGGCGGCGGTTTGACCGTGGCGTTCGATGATTTGGTCAAGCCCTTCGAGCGCAATGAAACATGTGGCCGACAAACGCCCCCGCGAATGGGCGGTTTGAAAAACTTGTTCGGCGAACTCCTCAAAAGCGCTGCGTTGTAGGATGCCGCCGAGCGCGTCTTGGGGTGCCTGAGAATTCCCGCCAAAGCGCTGCCCCGCAAGGAAAAGAAGCGGCAGCGCAGCGGAGGCGGCGATCAGAGCCATTTCGCCGCCGATCCAAAAGGCCAGCAACGTCAGCGCGGGGAGGAAGGCCAAAGCGGCCTGACCGCTGAGCAAAACGGCGAACGACTGGCGCAGTTGCGTGAGCCCGGAAAGCCGGTGAATTGCCATCGCGATATCCCTTCCCAATACGCGCAATGCCTGCGCTGACGGGGGAGGGATATCGCCTTTAGGGTGTGCTGTGGGTTAACAGAACCCGCCTTTTTGCGGATTGTTATCTAAAATTGTTCTTGCTCCGTACCTTCAACGTTCCGCATGAGCCCGGCGAAGTCAAAAAGCTTGGGATCCAGCAGATGCGAGGGGCGGGCGTTCATCAGCGCGCGGAACATGACCTGCCGACGACCGGGGCTATTGGCCTCCCACCCGTCGAGAATCGCTTTCACCTGCTGCCGCTGAAGCCCGTCCTGCGAGCCGCAGAGATCGCAGGGAATGATCGGGTAGTTCATCGCCGTGGCAAAACGCTCGCAATCGCTTTCCGCGACATGGGCGAGGGGGCGGTAGACAAAAAGATCGCCTTCCTCGTTAACCAATTTGGGCGGCATGGTCGCCAGTCGTCCGCCGTGGAAAAGGTTCATGAAAAAGGTTTCGAGGATGTCATCCCGGTGATGCCCCAATACCACGGCAGAGCAGCCCTCCTCCCGTGCGATCCGGTAGAGATTGCCCCGGCGCAGGCGGGAGCAAAGCGCGCAGAAGGTGCGCCCGGCGGGGACCTTGTCCATCACGATCGAATAGGTGTCTTGATATTCGATGCGATGCGGCACGCCCATCTTTTCAAGGAATTCCGGCAGCACGGTCGCCGGGAAATTTGGCTGCCCCTGATCGAGGTTGCAGGCCAAAAGCTCGACCGGCAGCAGGCCGCGCCATTGCAGCTCGTGCAGAACCGCAAGCAGGGTATAGCTGTCTTTGCCGCCTGACAGGCAGACCAGCCATTTCGGCTTGGGTGCGCCTTGGGCGGTCGGCTCAACCATGCCGTATTGATCGATCGCCTCGCGGGTCATGCGGACGATGCGTTTGCGCAGTTTCTTGAACTCGGTGCTTTGCGGTGCACCGGCAAAGAGGGGGTGAATCTCGTCGGTTTCGTCCAGCATCGTCGGTCTCTCACTATCAGCTTGGCTTCACCTAGGGCATTTTGCCCCTTTGCCGCAAGCGCGGCGCTAATCGGGAACGTTGTCGATCCCGCTTTGCCCCCAAGGGTGGCAGCGCGCGATCCGGCGGGCGGCCAGCCATCCGCCGCGCAGCCCGCCGTGTTTTTGCAAGGCTTCCAGCGCATAGGCGCTGCAGGTGGGCTGATAGCGGCAATTATGCCCGACCCATGGGCTGAAGATCAGCCGATAGCCGCGCACCGGCAGGGCAAGAAGCGCGGCCAGGGGAGTCATTTTCGGACCCCGTGCAGAATATCCAGCGCGCGGGCCAGATCGGCGAGCAATTGATCAAAGGGCAGGGTGGCTGTCGCCTCGCGCCGCCCGACAAAGACATAGTCCATGCCCGCGCGCCCCGCCTGCGGCAGGGTGAGCCGCGCGATCTCGCGCAGGCGGCGCTTGGCGCGGTTGCGGGCCACGGCATTGCCGACCTTCTTGGAACAGGTGAAACCCACGCGAATGGGCGCCGCGCTGGGCTCATCCTCCCGGCGGTGTCGCATTTGCAGAATGAAGCCGGGGGTGGCCACGCGTTTGGCGCGGCTGGCGCGTTGGAAATCCGCCCGTTTGGTCAGGGTTTCCAGACGCAGAGAAACCGCCGGGGCAGGGTTCCCCTTCGTGGCGCAAGTGCCATTCAAGGGTGCCTCCGGCGGTGTCATATTCTGGTTCCGAAGATCGAGGGCGCTTATGCGCTCAGCGATTTCCGGCCCTGTGCGCGGCGTGCATTGATGATCTTACGGCCGGCTTTGGTGGCCATGCGCGCGCGGAAACCATGGCGCCGCTTGCGCACGAGGTTCGAGGGTTGAAAGGTGCGTTTCATCGCTCCGTCTCCATCTAAAGCTGGCTGGGCACGGAATCACTTGAAGGTTCCACCGCGGCCAGCGTCAATTCAAGCCCGTCCTCTAATGCGGCGGGGCGCGCAAGTCAAACCCCCTGACAGGGAAAAACCGCGCTTTGCAACAAAATGCCGGTTTGCGGGGACGGAATTGTTTCAGTTCACCCCGTAACTTTGCAAAATCGCCCTTTCCCGCACAAGTCCCATCAAGCGCGCGTGAGGAGCCTGTTCCCGCGCCCCGCTTCACGCCATCATTGAGGAAAGCGAAATTGGTCTGATGTAGGCCCAAGGAAGTGTGAAAATGAGCCGCAATGACCAAAGTAAACCCGCGCTGATGCGCTATCTGCCCCTTGCGCTGATCGCCGTCATCGCAGCCATCGGGGCCTTTACCCTGCGCGATTACCTGAGTTTTGACGCGCTGCGTGACAATCGCGAGGCGCTGATCGCCTTTCGCGACAGCAACTACCTGCTGACCGCGCTGGTCTTTGTCGCCGCCTATGTGGTGATCGTGGCCTTTTCCCTGCCGGGGGCCACGGTGGCCACTTTGACGGGCGGCTTCCTCTTCGGGCTGTTTCCGGGCGTGCTTTATAACGTCAGTGCTGCGACCTTGGGCGCGGTGGTGATCTTTCTGGCCGCGCAATGGGGCCTTGGCGCACGGTTGAAAGACCGGATGGACGCCTCTGAGGGCATGGTGCGCAAGATCAAGGCGGGGATCGACGACAACCAGTGGTCGATGCTCTTCTTTATCCGGCTGGTGCCGGTGGTGCCCTTCTTTGTCGCGAATCTGCTGCCGGCCTTTCTCGGTGTGCCGCTGTTTCGCTTCGTGATCTCGACGTTTTTCGGAATCATGCCGGGGGCCTTGGTCTTTACCTCGGTGGGCGCAGGGCTAGGTGCGGTTTTCGCCCGGGGTGAGTCGCCCGACCTTGGGATTATTTTCGAGCCGCATATTCTATTGCCCATTCTGGGCCTTTGCGTGCTGTCGCTGCTGCCCGTGGCGATCAAGACATTTACCGGTAGGAAGGATCTGCTGAAATGACCAACCGTATCAAGACCGACGTTCTGATCATCGGCGCAGGCTCTGGCGGGTTATCGGTGGCAGCGGGGGCCGTGCAGATGGGCGCGGATGTGACCCTGCTGGAAGGGCACAAGATGGGCGGCGATTGCCTGAACTATGGCTGCGTGCCCTCCAAGGCGCTGATCAAGACCGGCAAGACCGCCTATACCCAGCAACACAGCGCGCAATACGGGGTGGAGGCCGCCGCCGGGGTGGTCGACTACGCCGCTGCCAAGGATCACGTGGCCGATGTCATCTCGCAAATCGCGCCGGTCGATTCGGTTGAGCGGTTCGAGGGCTTGGGCGTGCGGGTGATCCGCGAATACGGGCGTTTCATTTCCGATAAAGAGGTGCAGGCGGGCGACACCATCATCGCCGCGCGGCGCATCGTCGTGGCCACCGGCTCCTCCCCGCTGGTGCCGCCGATTCCGGGGCTGGAGGATGTGCCCTATGAGACGAATGAGACCCTCTTTGATCTGCGCGAAAAGCCCGAGCATCTGATCATCATCGGTGGCGGCCCGATCGGGATCGAGATGGCGCAGGCCCATGTGCGGATGGGCTGCAAGGTCACCGTGATCGAAGGCAGCCGCGCGCTTGGCAAGGATGACCCCGAATTGTCCGAGGTGGTGTTGCAGACCATGCGGGACGAGGGGGTGGTTTTCGAGGAAGGCAGCGATGCGGCCAAGGTCAGCGGTGCGGCGGAGGCGATCACGGTCGAGACCAAGGATGGCCGCGTGATCAAGGGCTCGCATCTGCTGATGGCCGTGGGGCGCAAGAGCAACATCGACCGGCTCGATCTGGATAAGGCCGGGGTGGAGACCACCAAGGCAGGCATCAAGGTCGACGACAGCCTGCGCAGCAGCAACCGCCGGGTCTATGCCATTGGCGATGTGGCGGGCGGGCTGCAATTTACCCATGTGGCAGGCTATCACGCCGGAGTGGTGATCCGCTCGATCCTCTTTGGCCTGCCGAGCAAGACGAAGCTACACCATATTCCATGGGTCACCTATGCCGCGCCGGAACTGGCGCAGGTGGGGCTGACCGAAGCGCAGGCGCGCGAAGAGCATGGCGACAAGCTGGAGGTCGTGCGGTTCCATTACAACCACAACGACCGCGCGATTGCCGAGCGTCAGACCAAAGGGTTCATCAAAGTCATGGTGGTCAAGGGCCGCCCGGTTGGGGCCAGTATCGTCGGCCATCAGGCGGGCGAATTGATCACCCTGTGGTCGCTTGCGCTGGTCAATAAGATGAAGATGAGCCAGATTGCTGCTATGGTTGCCCCTTACCCCACGATCTCGGAGATTAACAAACGCGCGGCGGGGGCCTATTTCAGCCCGCGCCTGTTCGAAAGCGCTCTGGTCAAAACGGTGGTGCGCGCCGTGCAGCGCCTCTTGCCCTGAGATCGCCCATGATCCACTCGCTTTCTGGCCGCCTGCTGATCCTCACCACCATCTTCGTGATGCTGGCCGAAGTGCTGATCTTTGTCCCCTCCATCGCGCGGTTCCGCGAGGAATATATGCTGACGCGGTTGGAGCGGGCGCAGATCGCCTCGCTGGCGCTTTTGGCCGACGACATGCTCGACCCGGAGCTGGAAGAGGAGCTGCTGCGCAACGCCGAGGTGTTCAACGTGGTGCTGCGCCGGGATGAGGCGCGGCAATTGGTGCTGGCGTCGCCCATGCCGCGCATGGTGTCGCAGACCTATGATTTGCGCGATGCCTCGGCGACGACCTTGATCCGCGATGCGATGCTGCGGCTGTTCCGCCCGGGGAATGAGGTGGTCCGCGTGATCGGCGCGCCGGTGCGCGAAGCGGGGCTGCTGATTGAGGTCACGATGGAGACAGCGCCCATGCGTGTCGCCATGCTCGACTACGGGATTCGCATCCTCATCCTTTCGGCGGTGATCTCGGTCATCACGGCGGTGCTTTTGTTCTTTGCCATGCGGGCCTTGCTGCTGAAACCGATCAAACGGGTGGCGGGGCATATGCAGCGCTATGCCGCCGCACCCGAAGATGCGCGGCGGATCATTGAACCCTCCGCCAGCGTGACCGAATTGCGCGAGGCCGAAGAGGCGCTTCAGAAGTTGCAAACCGACCTCACGCAGGCGCTCAAACAGAAAGAGCGTTTGGCCCAGTTGGGCAGTGCCGTCAGCAAGATCAGCCACGATTTGCGCAACATCCTCACCTCTGCCCAGCTGTTCACCGACCGGATCGAGATGTCCGAAGACCCGACCGTGAAGCGCATGGCCCCTAAACTTGTCGGCTCGATCACCCGGGCGGTGCACCTATGCGAATCGACGCTGGCCTTCGGCAAGGCCGAAGAGCCGGGGCCGACGCTGACGCTCATGCCGCTCGAAGAACTGGTGGAAGAGGTTATAGACGGCGAGCGTCTGGCCGATCCCGAAAGCATCGTGCGCTTTGCCGCTGATATTCCCGCGAATCTCACCGTGCGTGCGGATCCTGAACAAATGTACCGCGTGCTGGCAAATCTCATGCGTAACGCCCGGCAGGCGATCACCGCCACCGGCAAACCGGGCGACGTCTACCTGCGGGCCGAGGATATGGGCGAGGCATGGTGCATCACCGTTAGCGATACCGGCCCCGGCCTGCCGCCCAAGGCGCGGGAGCATCTCTTCACCGCCTTTCAGGGCGGGGCGCGCAAGGGTGGCTCAGGTTTGGGGCTGGTGATCGCCTCCGAACTGGTGCGCGGCCACGGTGGCAGCCTCGCGCTGCGCAACAGCGGGCCGGAGGGCACGGTTTTTGACATAACGCTGCCCAAGGGGGATGGCGCACTATAGAATTTCAAAGAAAATTGCATTTCCTTGAAACGAGGGCTTGCAACTCCCCGGGGCTAAGACTAAACCCCCGCTCAGTGGACCGATAGCTCAGCTGGATAGAGTACCTGACTACGAATCAGGGGGTCGGGGGTTCGAATCCTCCTCGGTCCGCCACTACCCAAAATTGAAGAGCACGGCGCTTTTGGGGCGTCTTATCCGTCTCGCGGCGGGTTGTAGAAGCCCGTGTCGCGGTAGGGCTGGTCAAAGGCGTGGTCCATTAGTTCCAGATGGTCTTGGCCGTAATACATGTCACCATTCAGAAAATAGCTGGGCGAGCCAAAGATGCCGCGGGCAATGGCCTCTTCAGTGTTTTGGGCGTGGATTGCCTGCACATCCTCTTCCATCGCCCGTGCGATCAGCCCGTCGCAATCGGGATCGACCGTTTCAGTCGCGCGGCGCAGATGCTCGGGATTCGCGAGATCGATATCATCGCGCCAATGGGCCTGAAGAATCGCAAAGGAAAGCGCGTCGACATCCCGCCCCGCCTGAGCGGCGGCGATCAGGTAGCCGTTTGCAAGGTTCAGCGGGTTGTCATGGTGGGTCGGGCGGTGGTTGAGAATCTCCAGCCCGCGATACTGCGCCCAACGCTCAATCTCTCGGCCGAAGAAATAGTCTATGTAATGGGGCGTGAAGCCGCGGAAGTGGTCCACACGGCCTGAGGCGATCACGGGGGTGAGGTCAAAGGGGCGATGCACCAGCCGCGCACCGCGGGCCGTGCAAATCTCCAAGAGCTTGCGATGCCCCAGATAGGCGTAGGCGGAATGGGCGGAATAGAAATATTCAATGGTGTCCAAGGTCGGCTCCCTCCGGTTTTGCCAGCATCATGGCGGAAACCGACGGGGAGACAAGGACGGGGGCCGAAAGCCGAGTGCGGAATCGCGGGGGTGCCCGTAGCGGGGCGTTTCTAGCCGCGCTGACGCCTCAATACCGGCGGTTATGCAATCTGTTCGCGCGGGGGCGGGGGGCGATTGCGCGGACCTTTCGAGGCTGGGGGCGTTGCTTGGCCATGAATGCCAGTGCCGCCACTGCGGCCATGATCAGGATCAAGAGTTCGTAAGTCCACATGAGCCATTCCTCCTAGGGCATGTTCATAAGGTTAACCTTAGCTATGCCCGATGGGTTCCGTCTTGACCGGGATGGTGGCGGCCTTTGGCCGGGGCCGCAAGTCAAAAAGGCCGCCGCATTTCTGCGACGACCTTCTTTCGGCAGTGCCCGCTCCGGGCGTCAGCCCATCTGCCGCACCACGGCCATGGTGGCGATGGCGGGCAGGGTCAGCAGCGCTTTGACCTGTTCCACGCGGGTGGGGGTGTAGTAGCCCTCTTCGTGCAGGATGTTGACCGTGGCGACCATCTTGCCGCCGATGATGATCGGCAGGTTCACGACTGAGGCGCAGCCCAAACGGCCAATCAGTTCCGCATCGGGAAAGACCGCGTCGATATCGGCCAAGGTGTTGGCGACAAAGCATTCCTGCCGCCCGTGGACCTGTTCGAACCAAGTGTCGATGGTGATCTCTTTGGTGCCGGAGGTTGGGTAATTCTCGGCGTCGTCGGTATAGACCCGCCGCGCCAGCATCGCGTCCATATCCGCGGTCATCACGGTAAAGAGTTTGGCCCCCACGGTGGCCTTGGTCAGCGCGCAGAGCGCGTCGAAGGCCTGTGTTTCGGTGGTCGCCTGCTCAAGCGCTGTCTGAAAGCGTTGCATTGCGTCGGTGGTATCGGTCATGGGGCTTCCTTGCGGTCTGGATTGCCGCCCGAGGCGGCGTAGAGGGCTTGGGTATAGGGATCGGTAAAGCTGCCGTCATGCAGCGCGCTGGCCGGGGCGATCTCAACCACGCGGCCTTTGTTCATCACCGCCATGCGGTCGCACATGAAACTGACGACGGGGAGATTGTGGGTGACCATCAGATAGGTCAGCCCCTGTTCGCGACGCAGCCGTTTCAGCAGGTTGAGGATCTCCGCCTGAACCGAGACATCCAGCGCCGAGGTCGGCTCATCCAGCAGCATCACCTTGGGCTCAAGCATTAGCGCGCGCGCGATGGCGACCCGTTGTCGCTGCCCGCCGGAGAGCTGATGCGGAAAGCGGAAGCGGAAACGTTTGTCGAGGCCGACGGCCTGCAACATCTCCACCACGCGGGCGCTGCGATTGCCGAGGCCGTGGATCATCAGCGGCTCGGACAGCACGCCGTCCACCGTCTTGCGCGGATGGAGAGAGGCATAGGGGTCTTGAAATACCATCTGGCATTGCCCGGCAAAGGCGCGGTCGACCCTGTGACCGCGCGGCTGGCCGAGCACGGAAATCTCACCGGTCCAATCGGGGGCTAGCCCCGCGATGGCCTTGAGCACCGTGGACTTGCCCGAGCCGCTTTCGCCCACCAGCGCAAAGCTTTCGCCCTCGGCCACGTCGATATTCACCCCGCTGACCACCTTGGTTTGCCCATAGGAGATGTCGAGGTTCTTGAGTGTAATCGCGCTCATGTGCCGCTCCATGCGCTGCGGTCGAGGACGGGCAGTTCATCGCGCGTCTCTTCCATTTTCGGAACCGCCGCCAAAAGGCCCTTGGTATAGGGATGGCTGGCCTTGTGCAGGTCGGCGGCGGCGCAGCTTTCCACCACCTGACCTGCGTGCATCACAAGGATCCGGTCGCAATAGCGCGCCACGAGGTTGAGGTCATGGGAGATCAAGATCAGCCCCATGCCGTGGTCGCGCACCAGCTCGTCGATGAGGTCGAGCACTTGCGCCTGCACGCTCACATCCAGCGCCGAGGTCGGCTCATCCGCGATCAGCAGATCGGGGCGCGGGATCAGCATCATGGCGATCATGATGCGCTGGCCCATGCCGCCAGAGACTTCGTGAGGGTAGAGGTCGATCACCCGCTCAGGCTCATTGATCCGCACCGATTCCAGCATCTCCAGCACCCGCGCTTTCACATCGCGCCGGGCGAGGCGTTCGTGGGTCAGCAGGGCTTCGGCAATCTGCGCACCCACGGTCATCACCGGGTTCAGCGAGAACTTTGGGTCCTGCATGATCATCGAAATCCGCGCCCCGCGCAGGTGGCGCATTTGTCTTTCCGACTGGCTTTGCAGGTCGATCCCGTCAAAGCGCATGACATCGGCTTGCTGCCGCCCCGGGTGACGGACGAGCCGCAGGATCGCGCGCCCGGTCATGGATTTGCCTGAGCCGCTTTCGCCCACGATGCCAAGCCGTTCACGGCCGAGGGTGAAGGACAGCCCCTTGACCACCTCGACCCGGCCCTTGGGGGTAGGGAAGCTGACGGAGAGGTTTTCAAGTTCCAGCAGGGGCGCGGTCATGATTTGCCTCCTTGTTTGGGGTCGAGCACGTCGCGCAGCCCGTCGCCCAAAAAGCAAAAGCCGAGCGAGACAAGGATGATCGCAAAGCCGGGCATCGTCGCCACCCACCATTGATCCAAGATGAAGGCCCGCCCGCGCGAGATCATCGCGCCCCATTCCGGCAGCGGCGGCTGCGCGCCAAGGCCCAGAAAGCCAAGGCCCGCGGCGGTCAAGATGATCCCCGCCATGTCCAGCGTCACCCGCACGATCATCGACGAGGTGCACAGCGGCAGCACGTGCCGCGTGATAATCCGCCCGTGCGACGCGCCGAGCAGGCGCATGGCGGAGATGAACTCGGAATTGCGGAAGGTCAGCGTCTCGGCCCGTGCGATCCGCGCATAGGCGGGCCATGAGGTGATGGCGATGGCGATGATGGCATTCTCGATCCCCGGCCCGAGGGCGGCGACGAAGGCCAGCGCGAGGATCAGCTTGGGCATGGACAGAAACACATCCGTCACCCCCATCAAGACCCTGTCGGTCCAGCCGCCGAAATAGCCCGAAATCGCGCCGATCAGTAGCCCCAGCGGGGCGGCGATGATGGCGACCAAGGCCACGATCATCAGGGTGATCCGCGCGCCATAGATCACGCGGCTGAAAATGTCGCGCCCCAACTCATCCGTGCCCATCCAGTGCGCCGCCGAAGGGGGCAACAGGCGGGCGTCGAGGTTCTGCCCCAGCGGATTCTGCGGCGCGATCCAAGGGGCAAACAGCGCGGCGAGGATCAGCATCAGCAGGATCACCGCCCCCACCACCGCTAGCGGATTGCGCAGCAATTGCAGCAGCATGCGATAGGCGTTGCCCATATTCGCCTGCAATTTCGAGGCGGGGGAGTCGTCCAAAAGCCAGTTTCTTGCGGTGGTCATGACGGCCTCCTAGCGGCTGCGGGGGTCAAGGATGCGGTAGAGCACATCCGAGAGTTTGTTGATCAGGATGAAGACCGCGCCGATCACCAGCGTCGCCCCCAGCACGGCGTTCATATCGGCGTTGAGCAGCGCCACGGTCAGGTAATTGCCGATGCCCGGCCAGCTAAAGACCGTCTCGATCATCACCGACCCTTCGAGCAGGGCGGCATAGGACAGGCCGATCACGGTGATCAGCGGCACGCGGATCGGGCGGAACCCATGCACCCAAAGCACCCGCCATTCGGCCACGCCCTTGACCCGCGCGGTGGTGATGAATTCTTGCCCCAGTTGATCCAGCATGAAGCTGCGGGTCATCCGCGCGATATAGGCGAGCGAGAAAAACCCGAGGATCGCGGCAGGCAGGATCAGGTGATCCAGCGCATTCCAAAAGATGTCCCATTCACCAGCAAGGGCCGAATCCACCAGCATCAGCCCGCTGCGCGGCGCTACCATGCCTTCGTAAAAGATATCGACACGGCCCGGCCCCGCGACCCAACCCAGATTGGCGTAGAAGATGACAAGTCCGACAAGCCCCAGCCAGAAGGCGGGCACCGAGTAGCCCAGCAGCGCGAAGACGCGGATGATCTGATCCACCCAAGTGCCCTGTCGCGCGGCGGCCCAGACACCGCAGGGCACGCCAAGGCCGATGCCGATCAGGATGCCCAGTGTCGCCATCTCCAACGTGGCGGGAAAGACCTTGGCGAGGTCCTGCGCCACGGGCCGGTTGGTCGAGACGGAATGCCCGAGGTCGCCTTGGAACACATCGCCGACATAGGAGAAGAATTGCATGATCAGGGGCCGGTCCAGCCCCATCGCCACGCGGGCGGCGTCATATTGTTCTTGGGTCGCACGGTCGCCGACCACGGCCAGCACCGGATCAATCGGAATGACCCGCCCGATGAAAAATGTGATCGCCATCAGCCCGATGAAGGTGAGCAGGGTCACCACCGCAAAACCGCCGAGAGAGGAGACCCCCTGCGCCAGCCTGCGGGCTTTTGTCATATTCGTATTCACGGGCCACGCCCTCCCTTCCTTCGCCGGTGCCATTGATCAGCAAGCCATTTCCTGCGCCGACATGCGGCCTCAGGGTGCGGTGGCACCGTTCTGGATGCTTTGTGCATAAAACAAATTTCGCCATTTGCAAAAATTTTTTTGCCAGACAAAATAATTTTTTGTAACGTCGGCACAGAACAGGGGAGATGACCAAGATGCCGCGCGACAAAGCCAAGCCCGAGCCGAACCTCGGTGCCGCGATCCGCAAAAGGCGTAAGCAGATGCAGATGACGCTGCAAATGCTCTGCGACAAATCCGGCGTGTCGATGGGCTATCTTAGTCAGGTGGAGCGGGGCAATGCCACGCCGTCGCTCGGCACGCTGGCGCAGATCGCCGATGGGTTGGATGTGGCTTTGGAATATTTCATCGCCGCGCCCAAACCCTCGGACGGGCTGACCCGTGGCAATGAGCGCACGCAGTTCGCGCTGGCCAATTCATCACTCACCTATGAAAGCCTTGCCGCCACTTTCCCGGGCGCAGAACTGTCGAGCTATCTGCTTCACGTCCCGCCTGGCTACGAATCCGAGACGGTGAGCCATGAGGGCGAAGAGATGGTCTTTGTCCTTGAGGGAGAGATCGAGCAGACCCTCGACGGGCAGAAATTCCGCATGAGCGCGGGCGACTGTCTGCATTACAGCGGCCAGCTTCCCCATGCTTGGGCAAACCGAACCGACACGACTGCGCGCATCCTCTGGACCGGCACCTTGACGGTGCTGAACCGGGCAGGGGCCATCGAGCTGCCTGAACTGATCAAGAAAGCCTAGGCGCGCTGGGCAAATGACATTCCAACTTCAACGATCCAACAAGGAGACAACCATGAAAACACTTAGATCAACCCTATTGGCGAGCGCGCTGGCGCTGGCCTTGGCCGCGCCGCTGGCCCTGGCCGACACGCCCGAAGGCGTGCTTGTCGTGGCGCAGAACATCGACGATATCGTGGCGCTTGACCCCGCGCAGGCCTATGAGTTCACTTCCGGTGAATTGGTCACCAACCTCTATGACCGTCTGGTGCAATATGACGCCGAGGACACCACGGTTCTGGCGCCGGGGCTTGCCGCGGAATGGAAAGCCGATGCCGAGGCCAAGACGATCACCTTCACCCTGCGCGACGGCGCGGCATTCGCCTCCGGCAACCCGGTGACCGTGGATGACGTGCTGTTCTCTTTCGCACGCGTGATCAAACTGAACCTTACCCCGGCCTTCATCCTGACCCAATTGTGTTGATTGTCACTGAGAACTGACCCGGTAGCCCCATAAATTGTCACTGAGAATTGACCCATGTGAACACACTTCC
>NZ_JBIFFO010000026.1:0-50214 GCF_043557115.1 Sulfitobacter sp. 1A13679 | reverse complement strand
TCCTACGGCGCCTCATGAAGGGCGCGGACGCCACCAAAAGCGCTACCAGAAGTTACACCTCTCCCTGGGACATGACCGGAGGGATCGCAGAACCACGTCTGGGTTTCGATCTCAGCCTGAAGATGGGGCCAACTGACGAACTCCGTGCCCCGATCGAAGGTGATTGAGCGGCGTGCGATGTAAGGTAGGTCGCGCACCGCCTTCATGATTTTACCCATCACTGGCTTGGTGCGTTTGTTCGGGTTCTTCAGCAAGACAGTGAAGCGGCTCACGCGCTCCATGAGAGAAGTCACATTTGACTGGCCAAAGCGTTGTTTGAACAAGACAAGATCAGCTTCCCAATGCCCGAACTGACGGCGGTGCGCGACATCGTCAGGGCGAAATAGAATGCTGACATCACGGTCAAACTTAGGCTTTTGACGCTTCCTGGCACGCCGCGGTCGACGGGCCTTCCGGTGCTCAGGCAGGTACCACCAAAGTTCCTGATCCATGCCTTCCTTTGAGTAGATGTAGCGATAGATCGTTTCCTGGCAGACACGTAGTTTCGCGCCTTCATAGATCATATGGTTGCCGATCTGATCAGGCGTCCAACCTTGTTTGATCCGCGCGATCACAGTCTTGCACAGCTCTGGATGCCGGATCAGCTTACGTTGTACCGATCGACGTTTGTTCGTCTGTAATTGGGCGGCGTGACCGAAGTAGCCCCCGTACTTCTTTCGGAATGCATCATCAGCCCAGAAATTGCGTTTGATCTCGCGAAAGATCGTCGATTTGTGGCGCCTCAGGACGCGCGCCATCTCTCTGACGGGCACTTTTGCATGCCACCAGTTCTCGATCTTACGACGTTCAGACAGTGATAGTTGCGAATAAACGGCTCCCATGCCATGATCTCCTATCAGATAACGTATTGTCTTCTAATAGGAGCCGCACTTCAGGGTAGCGCGCTCCCGGCTACACAAGTTGTTGCAACCAAGTAGAAATGTCCCCTCGCTCTGCAAAGTAGAAATGTCTCACGTGGGTGCTGAGAGGAGCAAAGCCTGACAGGGCGTAGACCTCAAATATCGCAGCCCTGACTGGCTTTGCGGTTTGCTAGCGCCGCGCTTCGGGTTTAGCGTTTCGGCATGCTGCCGCCGCTCAAACTTTATGACGATGTCTATGTCTTGAAACACTCGCCACTTGTGCGGGGGATGATTTTCACCCTGCGCTTTGCCGACGAGAATCGCGGGATCGGTCTGACCAAATCCGGGGCCATGAACCGCAAGTTCGTGCATTGGGCCGCAGATCAGTTCGATTGGCCGGGATATACAGCGTCGGAGCTGTTTGAGATGAACAAAGTCCTCAACGAGCATGATATGCAGCCATTGTGGCCAGTACATGATCTCCTGCGCTATCTGAAGCTCTTGCGCCAATACAAAGGGAGGTTGGTCGCGACAAAGAAGGGTCGAGCATTGGCCGAGACACCGGGTGCCTTCTTTGATCTGGTGGCGCCTGAGTACCTTTATCACTCCATCCATGATGAGGGCATGGAGGCGCGTGGCGGCCCTTTGGGCAACTGGGACATCTTCCTGAATGTGATCAATGTCGAGGCGCGCACCGGCTGTACCTTGGCGCATCTTCTTAGGACGCTCTATGGCTGGGAGGAAAAGGAAGACTTCGACCCCAAGCACAGCAATGTGCGGTTTGCCTTCAAGTTTTGCGTCATTCGGCCCCTGTGCTGGCTGGGTCTGCTCTGGGAAGACCGGGAGGGCGTGAGGCTCTGGGACGACGGCACTTACTACAAAACACCGCTCTGGCAGGCTGCGCTCAAGCTCGACACAGATAGCCAGGCCGTCCTACGCCTTGTCTGAGATGGCGGCAGCTTCACGTTCGGTGCGGCGGCGCGCATAATAGCCCTCCATCTTCGAAGGTCGTCCCGGCGGCTTGCGGCCTGTCTTCTTGTAGCGCGTGCGCTGTTTGCCGGCGGGTTTTGCCTTCGGCGGCGTGTCTTTCTCTTGCTCTGCCTTAATGAACTCCAGCACGGCGCCGAGGCGTTTGTTCTCGGTGATGGCTGCATGCGTCACACGCTGGTCTTTGTCGAAAGCGGAGTAGGGGAGCGAGATGCCCTTCCACCTGATCTCCAACCGCCCGTCCGGAAACGCAAATGTATCCACGTATTTGCCCACGAGGCCGCGCGTCATCTCAGTCTCATCAAGCATTATCCGTTTGCGTTCATAGGAAAAGGAAAGCTGTTTGCCCACATAGCGTTGGTCGCGGAAACAGAACACATCGCGCAACCGGTCCGGCTCAATGTTCAGCGCTCGGTGCAGATTGTCCGGGCGGCGCGGGGACTTGGCGAACTTGGCGTTGTAGCGTTCCGTGAATCCCGGAAGAAAGGCGTTGGCCGCCTCGATATCGTTGATCCCGGCGAGCCGGAGTTCCTTTAGTAACCGATCCTGTAGGGTCCGGTTCGCGCGTTCGACGCGACCTTTGGCCTGTGAAGAGTTGGCGCAGAGGATCTCGATGTTCAGTTCGTTCAGGGCACGCCCGAACTGTGTCATCCCATGACCCGACTTCGCCGTCTGATTGGCCACGCGAAAGACCGTGTGTTTGTCGGAATAGAACGCCACCGGGCGACCGTGCTGCGACAGATAAAGCTCAAGTGCTTCGAAGTAGCTGAATGTGCTCTCGGATTCGACAAATCGTAACTGCATTAAAGTACTTGTGGCGTCGCCGATGAAGACAAGCAGGGTGCAGGCAGGGCCGCGGTTCTCAAACCAGTGATGGTCTGATCCATCGATCTGGATCAGTTCGCCATAGCATTCCCGGCGTAAGCGTGGCTGGTGAAACGTCCGGCGTTGTTTGCGCGACAACCAAATCCCTGCATCCATTTGCGCAGGGTCTCGCGCGACACCTTCAGCCCGTGATCTTCCTCTAACTTCTCCGCCGCAAAGGTCGGCCCGAAGTCGATGTAGTTCTCACGAACCAGCGTCACCGCGAACTCGCGAACCGCCGGATCGATCCGATTGTTCGAAGCCCGACCGCGCGCTTTGTGGCGTATCACGGCCGGACCATCGGTCTGAAACTTCTTCAGAAGCCGATGAACCTGCCTGCGGCTCAATCCCAGAACCTTTGCCGCAGTCGTCGCCGTCATTCGGCCTTGGCTTAACTGGCTCAACACTTCGATCCGATTCAGCTCGCGCTCGCTCATCAAAACCCATCCCATGTCTGCAACCTCTGCCTGTTGTCATGGAGGCAGAGTGTGACACTTCTACTTTGCAGATGTGGGACATTTTAACTTTGCGTGTGAGCGATACCTGAACCGCGACTCTTGTCGAGCTCAGGGTAGGGGCGTCATCGCATTTCCTCCAACATCTTTTCGCGGAAGACCTCATCTGGCGTTTTCCATCCAAGGCACTTGCGCGGCGTATTGTTGAGGCGATCACAGATCACCTTCATATCGTGATCTGTGCATTGCCGGATATCGCGTTTGCGGGGCAACCACCTTCGAAGGCGTCGGTTAGTGTTCTCGACTGTGCCTTTCTGCCAGGGGCTGGAGGGGTCGCAGAACCACGTCTGGGTTCCGATCTCGGCTTGCAGGTGTGGCCAACTGACAAACTCGGTTCCGCGGTCAAAAGTGATGGACCGACGGGCGACGAGGGGGAGGTCTTTGATGGCGCTCATGATCTTGGCCATGACCGGCTTGGTGCGCTTGTTCGGGTTTTTCAGGATCACAGTGAAGCGGCTGACGCGCTCAACCAATGAGGTAACGTTGGACTGGCCAAGCTTTTGTTTAAACAGCATCAAATCAGCTTCCCAATGACCGAACTGACGGCGATGAGCGACATCATCGGGTCGGAACAGAATGCTGACATCGCGATGGAATTTGGGTTCTCTGCGCCTTCTGGTGCGACGTGGTCTGCGGGCGACACGGTGGGTCGGTAGATACCACCACAGGTCTTCGCGCTGACCTTCCTTGGAGTAGATGTAACGATAGATGGTTTCCTGACAGACCCTGAGAGGAGCGCGTTCGTGAATCATACGGTTACTGATTTGCTCTGGTGTCCAGCCGTTCTTGATACGCTCGATCACGCACTTGCGAAGCTCAGGATGTTTGATCAGTTTGCGCTCTCGAGCACGACGTTCCGCTTGCATCAGGTGAGCAGCGGCACCGTAATAGCCATCGCAACCCGGCATGCTTTCGTCCGAAAAATGGTTGCGCTTTAGCTCGCGAAATATCGTTGATCTGCAGCGCTTCAGAACGCGCGCCATCTCATCAACTGCGACCTTAGCGTGTCTCCAGCGTTCTATCTTGCGTCGTTCTGTGATACTCAGTTGGTCGTAAACGGCTCCCATACCGATTCCTCTCATTAGATAAACTACTGTTTTCTAACAAGAGTCGCACTTGAGGGTAGCGCGCGCACGCATACACAAGTTATACCAAGAAGGTTAATTATGTGTCATTAGCTCAGAGCTTGTTTATCCTGAACTATCAAACACCCTAGTTTTAGCAAGCATCTTGCAGGAGAGCCCGACACGTAGGATACTTAAATCTGATATGGGCCCAAAACGACCATGACCAGCGCGCCAGATCGTTGCGCCAAAAGAAAAATTTCAAAACCCGTCTGAGGCATGCCAACGATGCGCATCCCGCAACATCTGTGGCATGGTGGAGCGCGATGGTGTCCAGCCCAATTGCGTTCTGGCCTTATCCGACCCGCAAATCAGTTTCACCGCATCCCCGGCGCGGCGCGGGCCTTCTTCCATCGGCACGGGTCCATTGGTGACAGCTGCAGCCGCCGCAACCACCTCGCGGACCGAGAACCCGTCGCCGGTGCCTAGGCAGAAGACTTCCGAAGGCTTGCCCGCTTCCAGCCATTTCAACCCCGCCACATGGGCGTCGACCAGATCGCTGACATGCACATAGTCGCGGATGCAGGTGCCGTCTTCGGTATCGTAGTCGGTGCCGAAAATGGTCAGCGCCCCGCGTGTTCCGGTCACCGCTTGTAGCATCAGCGGCACCAAATGGGTCTCCGGATCATGGGCCTCGCCTACCTCTGCTTCGGGGTCCGCGCCGGCCACATTGAAGTAGCGGAAGATCACATGGTTCAACCCTTGGGGCGCGAAATCGCGCAGCATCTGTTCGATCGCCAGCTTCGAGCCACCATAGGCGTTGATCGGGCGCTGGTCGGTCTCTTCGTTCAACACCACCCCATCCTGATCGCCATAGGTGGCGCAGGTCGAAGAAAAGATGAATTTGTCGATCCCAGCTGCCCGCGTCGCCTCGATCAAGTTCAGTCCGCCCAACACGTTCTCACGCCAATAGCGGGCCGGGTCTTGCATGGACTCGCCGACTTGGCTCAACGCAGCAAAATGCATGACCGCAATGGGAGCATGTTCCGCCAGTGCCGCATCAATCGCCGCGCGGTCCAACAGATCACCTTCGACAAGCGGGCCAAACTTGACCGCCGCCCGATGGCCGGTGCTGAGATTGTCGAACACCACCGGCGTATATCCCGCCTGTGCCAGCGCCTTGCAGGCATGCGCCCCAATATATCCGGCCCCGCCGGTCACCAATACTTTCGCCATCGGTCGTCCTTTCGTTTGAGGTCATTTGTCACGGTTCCACCGCGCTGCGCAAGAGATGCGCGGCAGGCTGGCTTCGCGCGGCGCCTAAAGCGTCGCAAGGCCAATAGCATCCGGGACACCAGTGCCAAAACTACAGCGTTTCGCTCACCACCCCGGACCGTTTCAGACTCTCGATCTCATCTGCGACCACCGCCGCGAAAGCCTGCCCCACCGTGCTCAAGGGCCGCCCGTGGGGAACGAATTGCGCGATGTCCCATGTGATCGACGGGATCAGCCGATGGACCGAGACCCGTTCCAAATCGAGCAGTTGATGCGCCACGGGGTCGATGATCGCGATGCCTTCCCCGCGCTCCACGAGGCGGACAATGCCATGGATGGTCCGAAGCTCGGCGGCGATCGTGCGGTTAACCTGAATGGTCTCCATCATCAGATCGATCCGCCGCCGCAGAGGGCTGCCTTGGGACAGATCAATGAACATCTCCTTGCGCAGCCGTGGCAGAGGAATTTCCTCAATCTCCTCAAGCGGATGGCCTTTCGGCAGGATGCATGTCGCCTCGCAATGGGCCAAGGACAGGGCTTCCCCGCCGAAAGCCTCGGCGTTGAGCGTGATGCCGAAGGCCAGATCGCAGCGGTTCTCGCTGATCATCTGAAGCATTTCGGCCATGCCGACATCGGCAATTTGGACCGTCGCTTGGGGATGCTCTTTGCGAAATTGCGCAAGTGCGTCTAACAGAAAGGTGTCGCAAAAGACGGGCTGCGCCGCGATGACAAGATGCCCGACCTGGCCGCTGGCAATCGCCTTGGCTTCCTGCTCAAGATTTCGCAGTCCTGAGAGATAATGCACCACGTTCTGATGAAAGCTGAATGCTTCGGCTGTCGGCGCAAGGCGATTTCGCTTGCGCTGGAAAAGCTCGAAACCGGTTTTCTCTTCGAGCGAAGACAGCAATCGGCTCACCATAGGCTGGCTCAATTCCAAATGTTCCGCGGCAAGCTTCATGCCGCCCAACCGCATATAGGCGTCAAAGGCCTGTAGTTCTCGTGTCTTGAACATGCTGCCTCCCCTCAGTATGCATACTATGCAACTATGGCGCATCTCTTGTCAAATTCAGCATACTGTGGATGGTGGCCGCCATCCAACAGCTCCGGCTTGCCGGACAACATCTGAGGTACTCATGAAAAACATAATCGGAACGATTGCACTTTCGCTCATGTCAGTCGGTGGACCGGCGCTCGCCCAATCTTATCCAGAAAAATCCGTGACGCTGGTGGTGCCCTATGGCCCGGGCGGCGCTTCGGATCTGGCTGGCCGGGCATTGGCGGAAACGGCCCAGCCCTTTCTGGAACAGCCGGTCACGGTTATGAACAAACCCGGCGCAGGCGGCATGAACGGCGCGCGTTTCGTATCCGAAGCCGATGCGGACGGCTATACGCTGCTGCTCGCGCGGGTCGGCATGGCCCTGTCGCCTGCCGTGACACCGGGCGCCGCGGTGCCGTGGGATGCCTATACATTCGTCAGCGCGCTCGAAGCGACGCCGATGATCTTGGCCGTGCGCGGCGACGCGCCCTATGACAACGTCGACGAGTTGATCGCAGCGGTCAAAGACAGCAATGGCGCGATGACCTATGCGGCCTCGGGCGCGACGGCGATCGACGGCTTCACCACCCAAGCCCTGTTGGCCGACAATGACCTCGACCCGCTGACCGCAGCGACCCTCGTGCCTTACAAAGGCGGCGGTGCGCTTGCGACAGCCCTGCTGGGCGGCCATGTCGATTTCGTCGCGATGGCGGCGGCATCCCTGATGCCCCATATTGAAAGCGGCGACATGAAGGCCCTGATGGTCTTTGCGCCCAAGCGTATGGACAGCCTGCCCGACGTCGCGACAGCGAGCGAATTGGGCTATGAGAAAGCGGGCCAAATCACCGGTTGGAGCGCGCTTTACGCTCCCAAAGACCTGCCCGAAGAGGTGATTGCCAAATGGCAAGACGTGCTGGGCCAAGTCGCCACTGACGAGAAATGGCTCGAACTCGCCGACCGTCGCGGCTCGATCTCCACCATCGGCACGGTGGAGATGCCCGACTACGCGAAAAGCCAGTACGAGCTCTTCAACGGTCTTGCCAAAGACTTCGGCTATCTGCCCCAATAAGCTTTTGCAGGGGGGCGCAGCCGCGCCCGCCTGCCCCTCCCCCAGCCGGCCCCTGCGGCCTGCCCGATCTCACTAGAGGTCCCTGTTTTCATGAGGATTGCTATGACGAAGCCCGTTTTGCGGGGGGTGCTGGTCGTCGCGTTTTTCGCACTCTGCGCCTTCTATCTTATCCCTGTCTATGTGCCTCGCCCGGCCTTCATTCCCGGTTTCGCCCCGCCGCCTGATATGTGGCCGCGCACCGTGTCGCTGATCGGGATCCTGCTCGGCCTTCTTGTGCTGGCCCTTGCGTTCCGCGGCGGTGCACCGACTGAGGAAACGGTCCAGACCGATGGAAGCTCTCCCAAGCGGATGGCGCTGCGTTTCGCGGGTGTGGTGATCGCGTTCGGCCTGTTTCTGCTGGCACTTCATTACGTCGGCTTCCTGATCGCGATCATCCTGCTGACCTTCACCATGGTCCTGATGACCGGCGAACGGAGCTACCGGGTCTGGATCGCGCTGATCTCGGTCGGCGCGCCGGTGCTGCTTCTTTTGTTCTTCAATTCCGCCTTGGGCACGCAATTCCCTAAAGGCGCATTGCTCAAGACACTCGGCTTCTGATCGGAGATACTGATGCTAAACGACGTTCTCTCTGCACTCTCGGCAGTTGCCACCTTGCAGAACTTTCTGATCATGACCGCCGGTATCTGGGGCGGCGTGATCGTCGGGGCCATTCCCGGCATGACGGGCACCATGGCGGTAACCTTGGCGCTGCCTTTCACGTTTTACATGGCCCCGGTGCCGTCGATCCTGCTCCTCGTGGCGCTTTACAAAGGGTCGACCTACGGCGGCTCGGTCTCCGCGATCCTGATCAAGACCCCCGGCACCGCTTCGGCGGCCTGCACGGCGCTGGATGGCTACCCCTTGGCCCAACAAGGCAAAGGCGGCAAAGCGCTGAACATGGCGCTTTATTCTTCAGTGATCGGCGACTTTCTGTCGAATATCTCTCTGATCTTCTTTGCCGCCCCCCTCGCCCTGCTGGCACTTCATATCGGCCCGCCTGAATTCTTCATGCTGATGGTCTTTGCGCTGACCACCGTCGCGGGGGTCTCCGGCAACTCTCTCCTCTTGGGCATGGTCTCTGCCGCGCTTGGCTTGCTGCTGGCGACCGTGGGCGAAGACCTCTATGGCTCCTTCCGCTTCGCCTTCGTGCCGGATATGCAGGCCGGCCTGTCGATTGCGCCGGTCCTGATCGGCCTCTTTGCGCTGCCCGAACTGATCAAGCTGGTCGTCCTCCGCGCGGCCAACAAGGATGAGGCCGCCCCCTTGGGTGCCCAGCATGTGACCCGCGATGAGTTCATGGGATCGCTGCGCAGCATTTTCAAAGGCTCCGTCATCGGGTCCATCCTCGGCGCGATCCCCGGCATCGGCCCCTCCTCCGCCGCCTTCTTCTCTTATGGCGAAGCGCAGCGCAGCTCCAAGAACGGCGCGAATTTCGGCAAGGGCGAGCTTGAGGGCATCGCCGCCTCGGAATCCGCCAATAACGGAGCCTGCGGTGCCACCATGATCCCGCTGCTTGCCTTGGGCGTGCCTGGGGATGTGATCACGGGCGTCATGCTGGGGGCCTTTATGATCCAAGGTCTGACCCCCGGCCCGCTGCTGTTCCAGACGAACATGCATGAGATTTACATGCTCTTCATCGGCATGCTGGTCTCTTCGGTGCTGTTGTTCTTTGCGGGTAAGGTGACCATGCGGATGTTCACCAAGGTGGCGCTGATCCCGCAGACACTGCTGACCCCCTTGGTGCTGCTGCTCTGCGTCTTCGGGATCTACTCCATCGCCTCCAGCACCTTTGACGTGGCCGTGTTGCTTGTGATGGGGCTGGTGGGCTTTGGGATGTTCTTGCTGAACATCCCCGCGGCCCCCTTCCTGATCGCCTTCATCCTCGGCCCGATGATCGAAGAAAACCTGCGCCGCGCACTGGCAATCTCGCGGGGCGATCCTGCGGTGCTGCTGTCCTCGCCCATCACATGGGTCTTCGCGGTGCTGATCATTCTCGTGCTTGGCCTGACGGTCCGCCGCGAGTTCCTAAAATCCAAAGAAAGACGCGTTCAGCAATGATTGACCTCAGCGAAACACCATTTTCGTTTGACGACCTGACCGGTGCCGCCGCCAAACATCTGGCGCGGCTGATCTTCTTCGATACGGTCTCCTGCAACTCCAACCGCGCGCTTATCGACCATATGGCGGAGTACTTTGGCGATCTGGGCGCGCGGATCACCATCCTCCCGGACGAGACCGGCGCCAAGGCCAATCTGATCGCAGCTTTCGGCCCCGAAGACAAGCCGGGCATCGTCTGGTCCGGGCATACGGATGTCGTCCCCGCGGATGAGCCGGAATGGGAAACAGACCCGTTTCAAGCCGAGATCAAGGGCGACAAACTCTTCGGGCGCGGCGCTTGCGACATGAAGGGCTTCGCGGCCTGCGTCATGGCCGTTGCCCCACAACTGGCGCGGGCGGCATTGATGCGCCCGGTCTACCTCTGCTTTTCCTATGACGAAGAGGTCGGCTGTCTCGGCGCCCCCGCGATTGCAGAGCATCTCGCGCAGCTTCCCGTGCCGCCTGAGTTTGCAATCATCGGCGAACCCTCAATGATGAAGTTGATCACCGGGCAGAAAGGTAAGATCGCCATGCGCGCCCATGCCACGGGCACCGCGGGCCATTCGTCTTTCGCGCCCGAGCATGTCAACGCGATCGAATTTGCCTCCAAAGCGGTGGCGCGGATTTCTGCACGCGGCAAACGCTATGAGCAAGACGGCCCCTTTGATCACGACTTCACCGTGCCGCATGCGACGATGTTGGTGACGATGATGCAGGGCGGTGTCGCCACGAACGTAACGCCGGACAATTGCACACTGACCTTCGAGCTCCGCTCGATCAGCGGCATGGAGCCTGAGCGGGATATGAAACTGCTCTTGGATGAGATCTCGCGTAAGGTCACCTCACCCATGGAAGAGAAGATCCCCGGCACCGGTATCCGGTTTGAGACGATCTTTTCCTATCCCGCTATGGGCGACGCGCGCGAAACAGAAGGGTTTCAACGCTATGCCGACCTTCTGCCCGCGTGGGGCGGCAAGGTGTCTTATGGTTCCGAAGGCGGTGTCTTCGAGCAGATCGGCGGGATCCCATCGGTGATCGTCGGGCCGGGATCGATCGAACAGGCGCATAAGCCCAATGAGTTCGTCGATCTCGACCAGCTTGAGAAATGCGTTCAGTTCCTCGGCAGCATCATCGATTTCCTCGCGCCGGAATGACCGCTTCGCACGATTGAGCTTTCACTGCATGCCGCGACGACCACGCGGCATGCATTCTCATTTCGGCGATAGTGTTCATTCGCCCTGCGAAAGCAAAAGCACCTCGAAGGTCACACAGACATGGTTGGCCCGCGCCGCCAGTTCTCCCCTCACCGGCGGGCCCTCAAGGCCCACGGAAATCGCGCTGCGTCCATCTTCCCCCACCAAAAGCACTTCGGTCGCAATATCCCTAAGCGCTGGCTGCCCCCGCAATTGCGTACCGACGAAACTCCCCAGACCTTTCACCGCGCTGACTGGCAAGTCGGAAGCCGCCGCGCATTTCTCGATGCCGTCTTCGATCACCTCGTTGGGCCGGATCGTGGCAAGCACGGCGTTCGGGCTGTCCACCGGACCCGTAGCGACGGGCCGAAACAGGGTGAACTCCGTCTCAGCATCTGGCGCGGTTTCGAGGATGGCTCCTTCGAGCAGCCAAACATCAACGGTATGATCTGCCGAGAGGACCGATTTCTCTGCCAAAAGATGCCCCGCATGACAGGCCCCGTCCTCCGCGCGCCACATCCCGTGAATATGCGCGAATGCCGAGCCATCCCGCCGCCCCAGATGCGCACCGGCCCGTTCGATCACGGCATCGCGCAACACCGTCTCTTCGCTGTACCACGCCACATGCCGATCATCCGGCGAAGCCGCAGGGCGCATGAAGGTGAGCCTTTCGACAGGCAGATCACTCAGGTCGAACCACGCGCCTGCGCCATCAGCCGCCTCCGCCATCGCCTGCAAAAGCGTCGCTCCTGCGGCCAAGGTCACCCGGCGATGCGTCGCCCGACAGGGCACCGCGCTGACCCGCGCCGCTGCTGCGGGTCCGGGATGTTGCGCCAATGGCGCCTCAGACATCCGCAAGCTCGCCCCGTTCGGCCAGCTCGGCCCGGATCAACTTCTTGGTGATCTTGCCGTAGCCCGACTTTGGCATCTCATCCCAAAAGACGACGGCCTTCGGCATCTTATAGCGCGGCACCTTGTCCCCCAGCCAACTGAGCAACCCATCGGCCTCAGGCGCCGCCCCTTGGGCGACGCAAACGGCGATGCCGACCTCGCCCCATGTCGGATCAGGCATTCCCAACACGGCGCATTCGCTGATGGCCGGATGTTGCAGGATCTTCTCCTCGATCTCGCGCGGATAGATGTTGGACCCGCCCGAGATATACATGTCCGACGCGCGGTCGGTGAGGTAAAGAAACCCTTCGGCATCCATATGCCCAAGGTCGCCGGTCAGGAACCAGCCACCGCGGAAGGCTTTGGCATTGGCCTCGGGGTTGTTGTGATATCCGGCGAAAACTGCCGGGCCGATCACGGCGACCTCTCCCGTCTCGCCGGGGGCGACCTCTTTGCCATCGGCATCCTGCACCTGCACCTGCATCCCCGTGCGGGCAAAGCCGCAGGTGCCGATCCGCATCACGGCATCATCGGCGGAGTGGTGCGCGGGCGGCAACACGGTGATATTGCCCGTCACCTCGCCCAGGCCGAAATACTGAACCAGAACAGGGCCCAAAACCTCAATCGCGCGGATTTGGTCGGCCCGGTACATCGGCGCCCCGGCATAGATCATGTAGCGCAGGCTGGAGTGGTCGTGCTCATGAACCGAGGGATGTTCGACCAGCATCTTCACGATTGTCGGCACGGTAAAGGCATTCGTCACGCCCCATTTGGCGACCAAGCGCCAAACCTCGGCAGGATCGAACTTTGCGCCACCGGGCAGGATGGTTTTCACCCCATGGGCCACCTGCGTTAACTGATGGATGCCCGCCCCGTGCGACAGCGGAGCGACAACGATAGAGGCGTCATCCGGCCCCGTCCCCGGCATCAAGTCGCACAGATGGTTGGTGATGACAAAGGCCAATTGGCCATGGGTCAACACCGCCGCCTTGGGCTTGCCGGTGGTGCCGGAGGTAAAGAAGAACCACGCGGGATCGTCGCGATCTACCTCGGCCACGGTGACCGGCACCTCCGCGAACGCGGCCACAAGCGCGTCGTAACCGCCCTCCCCCTCACCGCCAATCGTGACGGTGAAATCGACATCTTTGCAGGCCGCGATATGCCCGGCGAATTCGGCCCCGGCCAAGAGCCCCTTGGCGCCCGAAGACATGGCGAGCCATGCGACCTCCTCCGGCGTTTGGCGGAAATTGGCAGGCACCCAAACGCAGCCGAGTTTCCAGCAGGCAAAGGCCGCTTCGAACATCTGGTTGCAGTTCGCGGATTGTACCAGCAACCGGTCGCCCTTGCGCATGCCATAACGGTCGCGCAGAGCGGCGGCAAAGGCGGTGGCGCGCGCTTCCAACTCGGACCAAGCCCAAGTATCTTCGCCCCAGACCAGCCCGATCTCCTCAGGGTGACGTCGCGCAGAGTCGGCCAGAAACTGCGAGAGGTTCATGACGCGGGTAGAGACGGGCTGCATCACGCCACCCGCTCAAGGATCGAGGCATAGGAGGCCACCGCCGCCCCGCCCATGTTAAACACCCCCGCAAGCTCGGCATCGGGGATCTGCATGCCGCCCGCCTCCCCCATCAACTGCATCGCTGCCATGACATGCATCGACACGCCAGTGGCCCCGATCGGATGGCCCTTCGACTTCAACCCGCCCGAGGGGTTCACCGGCAGCCGCCCGTCCTTGGCGGTCCACCCCTCGCGAATGGCGCGGCTGCCTTGGCCCGGCTCGGTCAAACCCATCGCCTCGTATTCCAGCAGCTCCGCCACGGTGAAACAGTCGTGGGTTTCCACGAGGCTCAGGTCGTCCAGCGTCAGGCCGCTTGCCGCAAAGGCCTGTTCCCACGCCCGGCGCGCGCCGTCAAAACGGGTGATGTCCCGCCGCGACAGCGCCAGCGGTTCGTTGGTATGGCTGCGGGCGCGGAAACGGATGGCGCGCTGCAACTGGGCCGCCACCTCGGGTGCTGCCACGACCATCGCCGCCGCCCCGTCAGAGACCAACGAGCAATCCGTGCGCCGCAGGGGGCCAGCCACGAGGGGGTTCTTCTCGGACACCGTATTGCAAAAGGCCACATCGAAATCCCGCTGCATATGGGCAAGCGGGTTCTGCATTCCGTTGTGGTGGTTCTTCGCGGCGATCATCGCGAGCGCTTCGGATTGATCGCCATGGCGCTGGAAATAGCTGCCCGCGATTTGCCCAAAAAGCCCGGCAAAGCCGCCGCCAACGCCCGCTTCCTCCGCCCGGTATGAGGCGCCGAGCAGGATGCCCCCCACCTCCGCGCCCGGGGTGGCGGTCATCTTCTCGGCCCCGACGACCAAGGCGATCTTGCCCCGCCCACTGGCGATGAAATCCATCGCCCCGTGCAGTGCCGCGGAGCCGGTCGCGCAGGCGTTTTCATAGCGGGTGGCGGGGACGCGGGCCAAAGCCTCATTCCCCATGCCGACAAGCGCACCCTGAAAATCCTGATCCGAGAAACCGTTATTGAAGACACCGACAAAGATACCATCCACGTCTTCGGCATCGACGCCCGCATGGGTCAAGGCCGGGCCGGTGACCTCCGCCATCAGTGCTTCGGTATCGGGCGCTTCGCTTTTGCCAAAGGCGCTATGGGCCCAGCCCACGATATAGGGGTCCGTCATCATTCATCCTCCTCCAGTACCGGCTGCGGCATCCTGCGCGCCAACCGGATTTCAATTTTCCGCGCTTCGCGCTTCAACAATTCCGCCAGTTCGCCATCGCGCGGTGGCAGCATTCGGCTTTCAATCGCGGCGATCGACATGGCCCCCGCCACGGATCCGCCGGGGCGGCAAAGGGCCACACCGATGCCCCAACTGCCCGGCACGATCCGCCCGGGATTAAGGGCGAAACCCCGCTCCCGTGTTCGCGCGACGTCGCTGCGCAGAAGGTCGGCGTCATAGTCCGGGTAATCGCGGGCCATCCGTTCGGCATTGTCTTTGATCACCATCTCGACTTCCGCATCCGGCAGCGCGCTAAGCATCGCGAGGGAGCCTGCGCCGATGCCCAAAGGGTGCTGCGCGCCGGTCTCAAGCGCATGGGTCCGGATCGGAAAAGCCCCGTCTTCGCGGTGCAGACAAACCGCCGCCGAGCCGCGCCGCATGTTGACGAAAGCCGTGTCTCCGCTCACCTGCGCAAGCCGCACGGCCGCATCCGCCGCAATCTCCAATAGCCCATGGCGCGGGGTCGCGAGGGTGCCGAGAACATAGCTTTCCTCCCCCAAAAAATAGAGCCGCGAGGCGCTGTCCTGCTCCACCAGACCGCGCCTTATCAGCGCAAGCATCAGCCGCCGCACCGTGGGCTTGCCCAAACCGGACGCCTTGATCAACTCCGACAAAGACGCGCCCCGCCTCGCTGCGCGCCCGGTGATCTGCAAAAGCGCTAAGGCACGGTCCACCGCTTGACTGCCGCTGGCGGGGGTCGCCTGATCTCCGCCGTTCATAATATGGACCTCTTGCATCGGGATTCCGGGGTTCGCCACAAAGAACTGCGCATTCTTTCTTTGATTGCAAGAAATATCTTGCCCGAGCCGACAAACTCTGTTCCATATTATGACTTAATGAGGGAGGAACTATTATGAAAATGATTTCAAAGGCGGGTTTGGCCGCAATTTTTGCAACCGCCGTCTTCTCCGGCGCGGTCAGCGCCGACACCCTGCGTCTGTCGCATAACACCGGCGACACCACGACTTGGCACAAGGGGGCCGAAAAATTCGGTGAGCTTCTGTCCGAAAAAACCGACGGCGCCTTTGACGTTCGCGTCTTTCCCAACGCACAGCTTTCCGGCGGCGACCAGATGAAACAGGCCGAGATGGTGGGCCGCGGGGCGCTGGATCTCGTCGTCACCTCGGCGATCAACGTGACCCCCTTAGTGCCCGAGATGGCCGTCTTCTCGCTGCCCTATCTCTATGCCAACTACGATCAGGTTGACGCGACCACCCAAGGCGAACCGGCGAAATTGCTTGAAGACATCCTGCGCGAGAAGGGTATCGAAGTGCTGGCTTGGGGTGAAAACGGCTTTCGCGAGGTCACCAACAATGTCCGCCCGATCAAGACCCCCGAAGATATGAAGGGTCTGAACATGCGCGTCGCCGGGCCGATGTATATCGACGTGATGAACGCGCTCGGCGCCAACCCGCAACAGATGCAATGGGGCGAGACGATGACCGCGCTTCAGCAGGGTGTGGTCGATGGTCAGGAAAACCCGATCGGGGCCGTGATCATTCCGCAGCAGGTCTTCGAGGTGCAAAAACACCTGACCGCTTGGCACTACTCCTATGACCCGATCTTCCTTGGCGTCTCGACCGAAGTCTGGGGCGATCTGGACGAGGCGACCCAAGAACAGATGCGCGCAGCGGCGACCGAAGCCATGGAATACCAGCGCGAGATCACCCGCCAAGGTACCGCCGAGGGCGTCGCATTCCTGCGTGATAAAGGAATGGAGGTCTACGAGCCCTCCGAAGAGGAACTGGCCGCATTCCGGGCAGCGACCAAACCCGCCTTCGACACTTGGGCCGCCAAAGTCGGTACCGACATCGTCGGTAGCTTCCAAGACGCCATCGCCGCGACACCCGCGAACTAAAGCCCCGGCGCGGCCCTGCACCGGGGCCGCGCTGATCCGGGAGGGTCAGAGCCTTGCGATTTCTGCTGAATGAGTTTGAAAAGATCGTCTGCGCCGTGCTGTTTCTTGGCATGACGCTGATCGGTTTCATCAATGTGGTGGTCCGCTATGCCACGCATTATTCCTTCGCCGCCTCGGAAGAGCTGCTGACCAACGGCTTTTTGCTGCTGACCGTCTTTGGCGCCGCGATTGCCGCGCGGCGGGGGCAGCATTTGGCGGTCACGATCGTTCAAGATTTTCTGCCCCGCCCTGCAGCCCGGGCCGTATTCTTGCTGTCGGTGATCCTTTCGGTCCTGCTTCTGGCGGCTTCGGCTTGGTTCTCTTGGGCCACCTTAATGAACCAGATCGGCAGCGGCATCCGCAGCTATGCGCTCGGCGTGCCTGCGTGGTGGTATCAGATCGGCCTGCCGTTCGGCTTTGCCCTGATCATCATCCGTTACCTGCAACATGCCGCAGAAATGTGGCGCGCGACGCGCCAAGAACCGCGAGCATAATCCAGTGTTTGATATCTTTAGCATGGGTGCCGGCACCCAGATGATCGTCGCCTTCTTTCTGCTGATGGCCCTGCGCGTGCCCGTGGCCTTCGCGCTCGGCCTCTCGGCCATGTACGCCATGTGGCAAATCGGCTTTGGCTTTGACCTTGCGGGCGATTTGATCGCCACCGGCATTGCGAAATACGCCCTGCTCGCCATCCCCTTCTTCATTCTCGCGGGGACATTGATGGGCACCCTCGGCATCGCCGAGCGGATGATCCGCTTTTTTCGCATCCTGATCGGCAACCTCCCCGGCGGTATGGGTGTCGTCGGCACCGTGGTCTGCCTCTTCTGGGGCGCGGTGTCGGGCTCGGGCCCCGCTTCCGTCGCGGCCATCGGCCCGATGATCATCAAAGGCATGCAAGAAGACGGATACCCTCGCGCTGCCGCCGCCGCTTTGGTCTGCACGGGCGCGGCCTTCTCCATCGTCATCCCCCCGTCCATCGGCCTCGTGATCTATGGCGTTATTGCCGAGACATCGATCTCCGCACTCTTTATCGCAGCGATCATCCCGGGCCTCTTCATGGGCGTGCTGATGCTGATCATCCTGCCCTTCATCAAATCGACCAACCGGGCGGAGTTGGACAAGCTCTCCCCTGCGCCGCCCAGCAAAGGCTATTGGCGCGATCTTGGGCAGAGCTTCCGCGAGTCCTTCTGGGGCCTGATGACCCCGGTCGTCATCCTCGGCGGCATCTACTCCGGCATCTTCACCCCGACCGAAGCCGCCCTCGTGGCCACCGTCTATGCCATCGCCGTAGGCGCCTTTGCCTATCGCACGCTCTCTATCCGCGCCCTTTACGACGCTCTGACCGAGGCCGCTTCCTCTTCGGCCGTCGTCATGTTGGTTGTCGCCTATGCCAGCCTGTTCGGTTGGGTCGTGACGGTCGAAGACCTCGTTGGCCAATACTCTGGCCAATTGCTCGGCCTTTCGGACAATGGCGGGGTGATCTTGATGGTGATCATGCTGATCCTCCTAATCGCGGGCATGTTCATGGACCCGGTCACCGTGATGTTCATCTCTCTGCCGATCTTCCTGCCCGTTGTGCGCGAACTTGGCTGGGATCCGGTCTGGTTCGGCGTGCTGGTGATGGTGAACCTCGCCATCGGCCTCATCACCCCGCCCGTCGGGATCAATCTCTACGTCGCCGCGAACATCACACGTCAACCCTTGGAGCATATCGCCCGCGCCGCTTTGCCATTCCTCGCGATCAGCGTCATCGGCCTTGCCATCGTTGCGGCGGTGCCTGCCATCTCCCTCTTCCTGCCCGAGGTGCTGAAATGAACGATACCGTTGCCCTGATCACCGGTGCCGCCCGCGGTATCGGCCTTGCCACTGCCGCGCTTTTCCACGCCGAAGGCCGCCGCGTCGTAATGCTCGACCGCGATGCGGAAGAACTGGCGGAAGCCGCGGCCACCCTCCCCGGCGTGCTCGCCATCACTTGTGATGTTTCGATCCCCCAGCAAGTCGCGCAAGCCGTTGCAAAGGTGGAGCAAACCTTCGGGCGCCTCGATATTCTGGTCAATAACGCAGGCGTCGCCGATTTCGGCCCTTTGGCCGAGACTGATTTTGCCCGCTGGCGGCGCGTGATGGAGACCAACCTCGACGGCGTGTTTCTGATGTCCCAAGCCTGTCTCGCGCTCCTCTCCGCCCGGGGTGGGGCCATCGTGAACATCGCCTCGATCTCCGGGTTGCGGGCCTCAACGTTGCGTATCGCCTATGGGACTTCCAAAGCGGCAGTGATCCATCTGACCAAACAGCAGGCGGCGGAGCTTGGCGAAGTCGGGATCCGCGCGAATTGCGTCTGCCCTGGACCGGTGGACACGAAACTCGCGCTGACCGTCCACTCGCCGGAGATACGCGCGGCCTATCATGACGCGATCCCCCTCAACCGCTACGGCTCTGAGCGTGAAATCGCGGATGTCATATATTTTCTTGCGAGCGAACGGGCGAGCTATGTGACCGGGCAGATCGTCGCATCCGACGGCGGGTTCGACGCTACGGGCGTGGGTCTTCCTGCGTTGAGGGGCTAACTAAGAACTGTTGCATTAACAGATGCTACTTGGCGACGATTATAATTATGTCATCTAACAACTCTGGTGTTAGCTAGAGAAAACGAGAAATCGTTAAGGAGAACGCAATGGTGGAAGTTACCCAAACCGCCGTGCCAGGAGTCCTGTTGATAAAACCCATGAGGTTCGACGATGAGCGAGGGTTCTTTTCAGAAAGCTGGAGCCGCAAGACACTGGCGGAACATGGAGTCGCCTTAGATTTCGTGCAGGATAATCACTCGCTCTCTGCCGCCACGGGAACCGTACGCGGATTGCATTTTCAGGCCCCGCCCCATGACCAGGACAAGCTGGTGCGCTGTGGACGAGGCGCGCTGTTCGATGTGGCGGTGGATATCCGCAAGGGCAGCCCGACTTATGGCCAATGGGTCGGCTATGACTTGACCGCTGAAAATGGATTGCAACTGCTGATCCCCAAGGGCTTTTTGCATGGCTTTGCGACGCGCGCGCCTGACACAGAGATCATTTATAAATGCACCGATTACTATGCGCCTGAATGCGATGGGGCTGTGCGTTTTGACGACCCTGATATTGGCATCGATTGGGGAATAGCCGGGGAGGCAATCCTCTCTGACAAAGACGCCAAGGCCGCGCATTGGGCGGCTTTCGACAGCCCATTTACCTATGGGGAAACGACATGAAGATTCTGGTGACGGGCGGCGCCGGCTTTATCGGCTCAGCAGTGGTGCGGCTGGCGGTGGCGCGGGGGCATGCGGTCGTCAATTTGGATGCGCTGACCTATGCAGGCTGTCTCGAAAATCTCGCCAGTGTGGCGGATGATCCGCTCTATTCCTTTGAGCATGCCGACATTCGCGACCGCGCGGCGCTGGATCGTATTCTCGCGACGCATCAGCCAGACACGGTGATGCATCTGGCCGCGGAAAGCCATGTGGACCGCTCAATCGACGGACCCGGGGATTTCATCGAGACCAATATTACCGGCACCTACAACATGCTCGAAGCCGCGCGCCGCTATTGGGTGGCGCGCGGCAAGCCAGAAGCGTTCCGCTTTCACCACATCTCAACGGATGAGGTCTATGGCTCGCTGGGTGCAGAGGGCATGTTCACCGAAGAGGCGCCTTATGACCCGCGCTCGCCCTACTCCGCCTCCAAAGCCTCTAGCGATCATCTGGTCCGCGCATGGCATGAGACCTATGGTCTGCCGGTCGTGTTGACCAACTGCTCCAACAACTACGGGCCCTTCCACTTTCCCGAAAAACTGGTGCCGGTGGTGATACTGAACGCCTTGGCGGGCAAGCCGATCCCAGTCTATGGCGAGGGGCTCAACGTGCGTGACTGGCTCTATGTAGAAGACCACGCCGACGCGCTGCTGCTGGTGCTGGAAAAAGGCGCCTTGGGGCGCAGCTACAACATCGGCGGCGAGAACGAGGCGCGCAACATCGACCTTGTGAAGACCATATGCAGCATTCTCGATCAAAAGCGCCCCAAGGAAACGCCCTACGCCGATCAGATCACCTTTGTGCAGGACCGCGCTGGCCACGATCTGCGCTATGCCATCGATCCAAGCCGTATTCGTGATGAACTGGGCTGGCGCCCGTCGGTGACGATCGAAGAGGGGCTGGAGCGTACTGTGCAATGGTATCTCGATAATGAGGACTGGTGGCGCACGCTGCAGCACCGCGATGGCGTGGGCCAACGGCTTGGCACCAAGGGGTGAGCACATGACCATCCTCGTCTTCGGCAAAACGGGTCAGGTCGCGCGCGAACTCGCCGCCTTGGAGGGAACGGAATGTCACGGACGTGACGCCGCCGATCTCGAAAACTCAGAGGCCTGCGCCGCCCTGATCCACAGAAAGCGTCCCGAGGCGGTAATCAATGCGGCGGCCTATACGGCTGTCGACAGGGCGGAAGAGGAAGAACCGCGCGCCACCACGATCAACGGTGCGTCCCCCGGCGCCATGGCCCGTGCCTGTACGGTGCTGGCCATCCCTTTCGTCCAGATTTCGACCGATTACGTCTTCGACGGCGGCGGCGACTTGCCATGGCAGCCAGAGGATCGAACCGCTACTCTTGGCGCTTATGGCCGCAGCAAACTGGCCGGAGAGCAGGCGGTACGGGCGGCGGGTGGCACCCATGCCATCCTGCGCACCTCTTGGGTGGTTTCGGTCCATGGGTCGAACTTCGTCAAAACCATGCTGCGGCTCGGGGCAGAGCGTGACGCGCTCAACATTGTCGCCGACCAAATCGGCGGCCCCACCGGCGCTGCCGAGATCGCTGCCGCCTGTCATGCCATTGCGCGGCAATTGATAGACGATCCGGCCAAAAGCGGCACATATCATTTCTCCGGCGCGCCGGATGTCAGCTGGGCCGATTTCGCCCGTGAAATTTTCGCGCGGTCACAGCTTGATTGCACGGTAACGGACATCCCCTCTTCCGAGTATCCAACCCCGGCCCAAAGACCGCTGAATTCCCGTCTGGATTGTCGCGCCACTGAGACCGTTTTCGACATCCCGCGCCCCGACTGGCGTGAGACGCTCACAGATATACTCAAAGACCTTGGAGCCCGATCATGAGCAAACGCAAAGGCATCATTCTGGCTGGAGGATCTGGCACACGGCTCTACCCCATCACCATGGGGATTTCGAAGCAACTGCTGCCGATCTACGACAAGCCGATGATCTACTATCCGCTATCGGTTCTCATGCTCGGGGGCATCCGTGACATCGCCATGATCACTACGCCGCAGGATCAAGAGCAATTCATCCGAACGCTCGGCGATGGCAGCCAATGGGGGATCAACCTGACCTACATCGTGCAGGAGAGCCCCGACGGTTTAGCGCAAGCCTATCTGCTGGCCGAAGATTTTCTAGCTGGTGCCCCTTCGGCTATGGTGCTGGGGGACAACATCTTTTTCGGGCATGGGTTGCCGGATATGCTGGCCGCCGCAGATGCGCGCATCGAAGGGGGCACGGTGTTTGGCTATCACGTCTCTGACCCAAAACGTTACGGGGTCGTCGGCTTTGACGCAGATGGCATAGCCCAAGAGATCATCGAAAAACCCGATGTGCCGCCCTCGAACTACGCTGTGACGGGTCTCTATTTTCTTGACGGCGATGCCCCGAAACATGCCGCAGAGGTTCAGCCATCGGCGCGCGGCGAATTGGAGATCACTTCACTGCTTGAGATGTATCTACGGGCGGGCAAATTGCAGGTCGAACGCATGGGGCGCGGCTATGCTTGGCTGGATACCGGCACCCATGGCAGCCTGTTGGACGCGGGAAATTTTGTCCGCACGCTGACCGAACGGCAAGGATTGCAAACCGGCTGTCTGGAAGAGATCGCCTTTAAAAATGGTTGGATCAACGAAGAGGCCCTCGCAGAACGCGCCGAGATGTTCACCAAGAATGACTATGGCAGCTATCTTGCGACGTTGAAGTAAGACCGCCCTCCTCAATCGCGCGCTGCGGTTGGTGCGCAGGTGCGTTTCTTCGATGGTCCGCTTCGGTCAACATGACGGATGGCCATCGGCCACAGAATGCATTCTACGGTACCCAAGGTAGACTTTTCGGTGTAGTCATCTCCTGAGCGTTAGACTTTATGGATGCCTAAGCCGTTGTAAAAAAAGGATTTATTGTGACAATTCACCCCATCCTGCTTTGTGGCGGCTCCGGTACACGTCTTTGGCCATTGTCCCGCAAATCCCACCCCAAGCAGTTCGCCCGCATTATGGGGGAGCAAAGCTTGTTTCAGGTCTCTGCCAAGCGGCTTTCCGGTGAAGGTTTCGCTGCTCCGGTCGTTCTGACAGGTGATCCCTTTCGTTTTATCGTAACAGAGCAGTTGGCCGCTGTGGAACTGGCCCCGCAAGGCATTCTGATCGAACCCGAGGGCCGCAATACCGCCCCGGCGATCCTCGCCGCGGCTTTCTGGATGGCGCAGAAAGACCCAAAGGCATTGATGCTGGTGGCCCCGTCTGACCACCTGATCCCGCAGGCCGACGCCTTTCGCGAAACTGTCCAGGCGGCTGTCCCCCGGGCGCAGGAGGGCGATCTGGTTACCTTCGGCATCACCCCTACCCGGCCCGAAACCGGCTATGGCTATCTGGAGCTTGCCGCAGGCAGTGATGCCCAAGCCGACAGTCCCCAAGCACTGGCGCGTTTCGTCGAAAAGCCCGAGGCGGCACGCGCCGCTGACATGGTGGCGGCGGGCAATTTCCTCTGGAACGCTGGCATTTTCCTCTTTACCGCAGAAACGCTGATCACGGCATACCGGGCGCATGCCCCCGAACTGCTCGCCGCCGTAGAGGCCGCCTTGAAAGGCGCGGATACCGACCTTGGCTTCACCCGATTGGCCCCTGAGGCTTGGAGCGAAGCGGAAGACATTTCGATCGACTATGCGATCATGGAAAAGGCCGATAACCTAGCGGTCATGCCCTACCGCCATGAATGGTCCGATCTCGGGGGATGGGACGCCGTTTGGATGGAAAGCCCGCAGGACATGGCGGGGAATGCCACCTCGGATCACGCCACGGCGATTGACTGTTCCAACTCGCTCTTGCGTTCGGAAACACCGGGGCAGGAAGTCGTGGGCATCGGCCTTGACGATATGATGGTCATTGCCATGTCCGATGCCGTTCTGGTGGCGCCGAAAGCCCAAGCGCAACGGGTTAAGGAAGCGGTCGCGGCACTGAAGGCTAAGGGTGCCAGCCAAGCGGTGCAGTTGCCACGCGATTTCCGGCCTTGGGGGTGGTACGAGAGCCTGATTATCGGAGGCCGGTTTCAGGTAAAGCGCATCGTGGTCCATCCCGGCGCCGCCCTGTCTTTGCAGAGCCACCATCACCGCTCGGAGCACTGGATCGTCGTGGAAGGCACGGCAAAGGTAACCGTTGATGACGATGTCCAATTGGTAACCGAGAACCAATCGGTCTATATCCCGCTTGGCGCGGTCCACCGGATGGAGAACCCCGGCCGGGTCCCAATGGTGCTGATCGAAGTACAGACCGGGTCCTACTTGGGTGAGGATGACATCATTCGCTACGAGGACGTTTACGCGCGCAAGTAGTGAGATACTGACGGCCGCCTGTCCAGCGCGATGGCGTACCGCTGCGCGCGCTAGACAGGTCCGTTTTGATGCGAACAGACCTCGGGTGGACACCCTTTATGTAGTAACCATTGGGGCCCAAGCACCCTCTTGGCGGCTTTTCTCTTTGACCGATCCCGATCAAACCCCTTTGATCGACCCGCCGTCGATGCGGATGCGCGACCCGGTGACGTAGCCCGCGCGCGCCGAGGCGAGGAAGGTGACCACGTCGGCGAATTCCTCGGGCTTGCCGTAGCGCCCCGCCGGGATCGTGGCGCGGGACTTGGCGGCCACCTCGGCCACGTCGCTGTCGGTGCGCTTGGCGGCGGCGGCGTCGAGCTCATCCACCCGCTGCGTGTGGATGCGCCCGGGCATGACCACGTTGACGGTGATGCCGTCACCCGCGACCTCGTTTGCCAGCGTCTTCGACCAGCCCACCACCGCCGAACGGATGCCGTTGCTGAGCGCGAGGTTCGGAATGGGCTGCTCCACGCCCGAGGAAGTGATCGAGATGATCCGGCCCCATCCGCGTGCCTTCATCTCGGGCAAAAGCCGCGTATTGAGGTGAAAGAGGTTTGCCGCCATCGCCTCGAAATGCGCAAGCCACTGGCCACGCTCGGCCGCTTGCGCGGTGCCCGGGGGCGGGCCGCCGCCGTTGTTGACGATGATGTCCGCGCCGCCGCCCGACAGCAGCTGATCGGCCAGCGCGTCGACTTGGGCGAGGTCCGACAGGTCGCATTCAACGGGATGCACGTTCTCCATGCCTTCCGCCCAATCGGCGATCTTGTCGCGGCTGCGCGCGGCGGCAAAGACGGTCGCGCCCTCGGCGGCTAAAGACTTGGCAATCGCCATGCCGAGGCCCCGGCTGGCCCCCAGTACAAGCGCGCGTTTGCCGTTCAGTTCGAGATCCATCAGTTCAGTTCCTTCAGTCGTTTTTCCTGTCGCGCGATCAGCCGGTCGACCTCGGCGCGGGCGGCTTCGCTGAGCGCAGCCCCGGGGCGGCGCTGCGCGTCATGGGCGATGATGCCGCGCTTCGCGAGCGTGTATTTGCGGATCGCCAGACCCAGCCCCGGCTGCTGCTCGAAACGTGCCAGCGGCAGGTAGGCGTCGAAGATGTCCTGCGCGCGGGTCAGCTCGCCGCGGCTGCACAGATCGACCACCTGCACCATCATTTCCGGGTAGGCGAAGCCGGTCATCGCGCCATCGGCGCCGCGACCCATCTCCTCGGGCAGGAACAGCCCGCCGTTGCCGCAGAGGATCGAGAGCGGGCGCACCAACATGCCTTCGGCGCGCAGGGCGGAGATCTTCTCAAGCCCTGGCCAATCTTCATGTTTCAAACAGACGCAGGTGGGCAGTTCGTTGACAATCCGTGCGATCACCTTGGGCGCGATCTGCACGCCGGTGACGAGCGGGAAATCCTGCAGCACGAAGGGCACGTCGCCCAACACTTCGGCCACCTGCCGGTAGTAATTCACGATCTGGTCGTCGGTACGCAGGCTCCCGGGCGGGGCCACCATGACACCGGCGGCACCGAGAACCATCACGGCTCGCGTTAGCGTGTCGATCTGCGCGAAGCCGGGGGCGGAGACGCCCACGACCACCGGCACCCGGCCATCGACGCGTTTCAGGATGCGGGCGACGACCTCTTGCGAATCCTCGATCGTGAGCTTCGGGGCCTCGCCCATCATGCCCAAGACCGTCAGGCCCGTGGCCCCCACTTCGAGATAGAAGTCGACCATGCGGTCGCAGCTTTCCATGTCGATGCGGCCATCGGGGTGAAAGGGGGTCACGGCGATGACAAAGACGCCTTTCGCCTCTGCTGTGAGTGCGGACATGTTCTCTCCTATCTTGTCTGTTGCAGGGCGACCCGGCCGATCGCCATGGCGGTGGCCGCCTGACAGGGCTCGATGACGGGCACGCCGAGGGTTGTTTCAAGCTCACCGCGAAAGGCGGTCATCCCGGCGCAGCCGAGGATCAACACATCCGCCCCCGCGCCATCGCGCAGCGAGGTGCCGACGGTCTTCAGCCGCTCGAAGGTGCGGGTTTCGTCGGCCAGTTCCAGCACGCCAAGCTCCAAGGGTTCGTCGCCCGCGAGCCGATCCATCACCCCCATGGCGCCGAGGTAGCGCATGTGTCGCGGGATCGAGCGGCGCAGGATCGAGATGATGCCGAAACGCTGGCCCAGCGTCATCGCCGTCAGAACTGCCGATTCCGCGATACCCAGGACGGGCCGCTGCGATTGCTCGCGCAGGGCGGCAAGCCCGGGGTCCGAGAAACAGGCAACGACAAAGGCGCTGGCCTGATCTTCGAGCGCCGCGCAATGCGACAGCATCGGGCCGACGACACCGTCGACATGGGCCTGCGTCTCGATCCCCGGGGGGCCTTCGGCCAGCGTCCCCGCCACGATCGGTACCGGGGAGTCCGCGCGCATCGGGTCGACCGCGCGGTCGATGCCGTCGGTCACATGCTGGCTGCTGTTGGGGTTGATGATGTAGATGGTCATGGCTGGCCTTCCGTGCCGTGGGGGGCGCCGCCCCAGAAATTCGCGGGCAATTCGAGGTCCGGCGCGCCGCCCAAGCGGTCGATCATCAACTCGGCCTGCGTGGCCGCTTCTCGCAGGGCCGCGCCCTCGTCGAGCCGTGTCGCACGGGCGTCGCGCAGCACCATCGCGCCGCCCACCATCGCGTTGCTCACGTCATTGCCGTTGGCAAAGCAAACCAGCCGGTGCACTGCCATGTTGCCGGGCTGCAGATGCGGGCGGGAAAGGTCCATGGTCACGATGTCGGCCTGTTTGCCGACCTCCAGCGAGCCGATGCGGTCTTCCATCCCGAGCGCGCGCGCCCCGTCGATGGTGCACATCGCCAGAACCTTTCCGATCGGCAGCACGTCGGCGTCACGGAAATGGCGGCGGTGGTAATGCATCGCCTGCTGCATATGTCGGAACATGTCGCCCGAGCGGTCCGGCGCTGTGGCGTCCGAGCCGAGGCCCACGCAGACGCCCATGTCCATCATCTCGACCGCCGGGCAACGGCCCGAGATCGAGGCATTGGCCGAGGGGTTATGCGCAATCTTAGTGCCTGTTTCGGCCACGGCGATCATTTCGTCGTCGTGCAGGTCGATGCAATGCGACAGCAGCGCGTTCGGCCCCAATGTCCCCAGTTCCTTGGCCCGCCGGATCGAGCCGCGCCAGTGCCCGTCCTGGGTAAACACCAGTCCCTTGTCGCGGGCATGGGCCTGCACCGCTTGGGTCTGCGCGCAGGCGGCGGCGTAATCTTCCGGGGCCATGTCGCGTTCGTGTTCGTCGCGCAGGACGGGGTAGAGCATGGCGATGTTGATCCGGCCCGCGTGGGTGTCATGCCAGTCTTCAGCCACGGCTTTCGCGGTGTCGAACTGCTGCTCGAAGCTCACCGGATAGGGGCGCCGCTCGCCGGTCTCCCAATCGGCGTAAGTCAGCGGGTGTGGTGCGCGGGTGGGGCCCACGGCCACGACGCTGCGGGTGCCGACCTCCAGCACGCCTTCGCAATGCGCCGCGGCATAGGCGGGATCGTCGCTGCGCATGATCGTGTCGCCGCCGCCCAAGAGCGACACGCCGGTGGTCACGCCGAAGCGCAGCCGCTCGAGGGCGGCAAGCCGCGCTTCCGCACGCCAGAAATCGGGGGGCGAGATCTGTGTATAGACCTCGCCGCAGATCGCCTCCCAACGATCTCCCCCGCGCATGCCCATGGTCTTGATCAGACCATGGCCGGCGTGGGCATGCACATCCACGAGCCCCGGAAAGACGACATGGCCGGTGCAGTCGATGACCTCGGCGGCCTCGACCTGTTCGGCGAGTTCGGTGGCCCGGCCGATGGCCACGATCCTGCCGTCTTGGACGGCCACCGCACCGGTCTCGATCACCCGGCGAGCGGGGTCCATGGTGATGACGATGCCGCCAGTCAGAAGCGTGTCAGCCAGCATGGGCCACCTCCGGCAGATGCGGCAAGGCGGACACGTCGATCACCCCGTCGGCGGGCATGGCGAAATCGGGATGCTCCCCCGCGATGCCGATCACCCGCAGCGGGTTGTAGAGCGTAAGCCACGCCGGGTCTTCCTGCAGCAGCGCGTAAGCTTTCTGCCAGACCCGCGCACGCGCATCGCGGTCGGGCATCACACGGCCCTTGTCGATCAGCGCCTCGATCTTGGAGTTGGCATAGCCCTGCCACCAGGAGCCGGCCACGCGGCTGTCGATCTTCTCGTACAGCACGCGGTAGGTGCTCATCGGGCTTGAATCGAAGACGCAGAGGTCGCGGATTTCCTTGCGGCGTACCATGTGCGCATAATCTTCGCGCTCGGGATGGATGTGCACGTTGAGCGTGATCCCCACTTCCTTGAGCTGCTCGCCAAGCGCGGCGGTCAGCCGCTCGGCCTCGTCCGGCAGGCGGGTCGGGCAATCGGCGTCGAGCGTCAGACCGTCGCCGTGCCCGGCTTCGGCCAGCAGGGAGCGGGCGGTGTCGCGGTCCATCTGCGCGCCCTGCCCCGTGCCGGCCCCGAAATGGTTCGGACTGACAAAGCCGCGCAGCGGGCGGGCAGCGCCCTGCATCACGGTCTCGACGATGGCCTCGCGGTCGACCGCAAGGCTCAGCGCCCGGCGGACACGGGCATCGGCCAGCGGACCGCGCGCGGCATTCAGCAGATAGATGATCGCGACGGGCGAAAGGAACTCGTGCCGCATCGCGCCGAGGCTGCGCGAGGCCGCGAAGTCAAGACCGTTCGCGACCTGTACCCTGCCCTCCGCCAGCATCGCCTGACGCTTGTCGGTGTCGGGTTCCAGCAGCCATGTGACCGTCTCATTGGCGGGGGTCCCGGAGAAATGCCCCGCTATCCGTTCGGCACTGATCCGCTCGGGCGTGATCTCTGTAATCCGGTAAGGCCCGCTCCCAATCTGAACACTGTAATCCCCCGCATCGAGCGCCGCGAAAGCCGAAGGTGCGACGATGAAGCCCTGCTCCAGCACGTCGAGCAAATCCGCCATCGGCGCGGTCAGGGTAACGCGCAGCCGCGTCGGTGCCAGAACCTCTAGCTTGGCTCCGCCCAGAAACTGCCGCCAGACTGCCGGCGCGCCCAGGGTATAGCCCTTGTCCTCCCGCGCCATGCGATTGAGCGAGGCGGCCACCGCCTTCGCGTCGCAGGGGGTGCCGTCGTGGAAGGTCACCTCCGGCTCTAGCGTGAAAGTCCAGACCGTCGCGTCCTCCGACACCTCCCAATCACGCGCCAGCGCGGGGACAAACCCCTGCCCGTCGCGTTTCACCAGCGTGTCGTAGATCGCGTGCAGCACCGTCAACTCGTCACTGGCGTCGGTGCAGTCATGCGGGTCGTGAAGGCCCAGCCGAGCTTGTGCGATCAGGGTCATGCGACATCCCTTTCCGGCTCATCGATCAGGTGGCAGGCGACGGTCTGGCCGTCGCCCACATCGCGCAGGTCGGGCCGTTCGGCGGCGCAGCGGTCCCAGGCAAAGGGGCAGCGGGTGCGGAAACAGCAGCCCGAGGGCAGCGAGAGCGCCGAGGGCACCTCACCCGAAAGCTCGATCTCCTGCGTGTCGCGCTTGGCCTTGATGCTGGGCGCAGCCGAGAGAAGCGCGCGTGTGTAGGGATGACGTGGGCGCGAGAACAGCACGTCGCGCGGGGCGTTCTCGACCATGAAACCGAGGTACATCACGCCGATCTTGTCGGCGATGTGATGCACGACCGAGAGATCGTGGCTGATGAAAAGATAGGCGAGGCCAAACTCGTCGCGCAGGTCCTTCATCAGGTTCAGAATCTGTGCCTGGATCGAGACGTCGAGCGCCGAGACTGGCTCATCCGCGACGATCAGCCCCGGCGTGACCGACAGCGCCCGTGCGATGCCGATGCGCTGGCGCTGGCCGCCGGAGAACTGGTGCGGATAGCGCCCTGCGTGTTCGGCGTTGAGGCCGACCTTCGCCAGCAGTGCTTCGATCTTTTCAGGCACCTCGCGCCGTTCGGCGGCGGTCTTGGTCTGCTGCAGCAGCGGCTCCGCCACGATGTCGCGCACCTTCTGACGCGGATTGAGCGAGGCATAGGGGTCCTGAAAAATCATCTGCATCTTGGCGCGGACAGGCAACATCTGCGCGAAGTCGTGCTCGGCCACGTCCTCACCATCAATGCGCAGTTCGCCGCCCGTGGGTTTGTAGATGCGCGCGATGGTCTTGGCGACGGTGGACTTGCCACAGCCGCTTTCGCCCACCAGCGCCATGATTTCACCGCGTTCGATGCTGAAGTTCACCCCGTTGACCGCGCGGACCACAGGCTTGTCGATCCGAGGGCCCTTCTTGCCAAAACGCAGTCGGTCGAGGACAGAACCGCCTAAGGAGAAATGCATCTCAAGGTCGCGCACGTCGAGCATTGGTGCAGGGGCATCGGTCATGCGGTGTCTCCGGGGCTGAGAGGAAAGTGGCAGGCCGCCGATAACGAGCCGCGCTGTGGCATCAGATCGGGTTCGATCTCCGCACAAAGGGCCTGCGCGCGCGGACAGCGGTCGCGGAAGTTGCAACCCCGGGGCAGGTTGCGAATATCCGGCACGGTGCCGGGGATCTGCTTCAGCCGTTCGTGACGGTTGCCGAGGTCCGGGATGCTGTCGATCAGCCCGCGGGTATAGGGATGCGCCGGGGCCTCAATCAGCTCGCGGGTGCGGCCACGCTCCACCACGCTGCCGCAATAGAGCACGGTGATATGGTCGGCCATCTCGGAAACCACGGCGAGGTCGTGGGTGACGAGGATCATCGAGGCGCCCTTCTCGGCGATCTGGCGGCGCATCAGTTTTAGGATCTGGCTCTGGATTGTCACGTCGAGCGCCGTCGTCGGCTCATCCGCGATGATCAACCGGGGCCGCGCCAGAAGCGCGATGGCGATCACCACGCGCTGGCGCATCCCGCCCGAGAACTGGTGCGGATAGGCCTTAAGCCGCTCCGCCGCACGGCTGATGCCGACGCTCTCCAGCATCTCCACGCAGGCCGCGTGACGCGCCTCGGCGTCCAAGTCGCTGTGCAGGCGCAATACTTCATCCATCTGGCGGCCCACCGTATGCAGCGGGTTGAGCGAGGTCATTGGGTCTTGGAACACCATCGAAATGTCACGCCCGCGGATCTCGCGAAGCCGCGCTTCCCCGGCTTTCACAAGGTCCTCGCCGTCGAGCAGGATCTCCCCGCCTTCGATCTTGCCGGGGCTGTCAATCAACCCAAGGATCGAGAAGCCGACGACTGATTTGCCGCCGCCGCTCTCACCCACGAGGCCCATGACCTCGCCCGCCGCGATATCGAAGCTGACGCCGTTCACGGCTTTCACCGTGCCCGCGAAAGTGTGGAAATGGGTCCTAAGGTCGCGGACCTCGAGCAGTTTTTGCTGTACCGTGTCGCGCATCATTTCAGCCTCGGGTTCAGTTCGTCGCGCAGGAAATCGCCAAAGAGGTTGATGCCAAAGACCAGCATCATGATTGCCACGCCGGGAAAAACGCTGGTCCACCACAGGCCGGAGAACAGCACGTCGAAACCGTTCTTGATCAACAGCCCCAGCGACGGCTGGGTGATCGGCACGCCGACGCCGAGGAACGACAACGACGCCTCGATCAGCACGAAGGTGCCGACCTGAATGGTCGCGATGACGATGAGCGGTGTCAGCACGTTGGGCAGCACGTGTTTGCGGATGATCTTGTGGTTCGGCAGGCCGGCGACCTTGGCCGCCTGCACATACTCCTTCTCGATCTCCGAGAGGGTCGAGCCGCGCACGGTTCGGGCATAGACCACCCAGCCGACGGCCGTCAGCGCGATCAGCACCTTGTCGATCCCGGTGCCCACGGCGGACATCAGAAACAGCGCGATCAGGATCGAGGGGAAGGAAAGCTGGATGTCGGCGATGCGCATGATGACGCTGTCGACAATGCCGCCGTAGAACCCGGCGATCAGGCCCAGAAGCGTGCCGATGAAACAGGAGGCCGCCATCGCCACCAGCCCGATGAAGAGCGAGATCCGCGCGCCATAGACGATCGAGGCCCAGACGTCACGCCCCTGCCCGTCGGTGCCGAGCCAGAACTGCGGGTCACCCCCTTCGAGCCAGAACGGCGGCTTGTAGCTGTCCATCAGGTTCAGCGCCGCGATGTCATAAGGGTCTTGCGCCACGAGGAAGGGGCCAAGCAGCACCGCGAGGGCAAAGAATGCCATCAGCGCGCTGCCGATCATCGCCGAGGAACTGCGACGGTAGTTGTAGAAAAACTCGGATTGGAAGAATGCCGTCATGTCACCGCCCTCATTTCAACGTGATGCGCGGGTCGATCAGCGTGTAGACGATGTCGACGAGGAAATTGATCACCACGAAGATCAGCGCCACCAGCATCAGGTAGACGACGATCACCGGGCGGTCGGCGCGGTAGATGCTGTCAATCAAGAGCTTGCCCATGCCGGGCCAGGAAAAGATCGTCTCGGTAATCGTGGCAAAGGCGATGAGATCGCCCAGTTGCAGACCGAAGATGGTGATGACCGGAATAAGCGCGTTTTTCAGCCCGTGTTTATAGAGCACGTCGCGGCGCGTGGCGCCCTTGGCGCGGGCGAATTTCATGAAGTCTTGCCGCCCGACCTCCATCATGCCCGCGCGGGTCATGCGCAGTAGGATCGCCATGGTGGCGAGCGAGAGCGTCACTGCGGGCAGGATAATGTGATGCCAGCCGTCGGCGGTCAGCAAGCTGATGCGTAGCCCGAAGATCTCGGCCGTGTCGCCCCGGCCCGAGGAGGGAAAAATCCCCCAATGCACGGCGAAGAGGAAGATCAGCACCATGCCGACCCAGAAGCCCGGCAGCGAGATGCCCAGAAGGGAGCCCGCCATGATCGTGCGGCTGATGCGAGAGTTCGGGTTGGCCCCGGCATAGACGCCAAGCGGAATGGCTACCGCGAGCGCCAGCGCCATGGCGACCAGCACCATCTCGACGGTGGCGGGGAGACGCTCCAAAATCAGCGTCATCGCGGGCTGGCGGAAGACGTAGGAATTGCCGAAATCGCCCTGCACGAGGCTCGTGATGAAGCGCCCGTATTGCACCAGCAGCGACTGGTCGAGCCCGAGGATGCGGCGCGCCTGCGCGATCTCGGCATCGGTGGCGTCGATCGGCACGACCATGAACACCGGATCGCCGGTGAAACTCATCATCAAGAAGACGATCACGGAGACGATCCAGAGGACAAGCGTCATCTGGATCAGACGTTTGAGCAGATATCCGAACATCAGCGGCTACAGTCTTTCGGCAAGGAGAGGAAAGACCCCGGCAGCGCAGGCCGCCGGGGCCGGAGGCGGCGGCTTACTCGGCCACGTCCATGTCATAGGCCCAGATGAACTTATCCACGCGCGGCTCAAGCATCACGCCGTCACGCTTGGCGTAGATGTCCTGCTCGTAATGCACGGGGATCATCGGGATGTCGTTCAACAAGAGCTTGGAAGCTTCCTGCAGGTACTGGTCGCGCTCCTCGATGCTGGGAGTGGCGTCGGCCTTGTCGACCAGCGCGTCGAGCTCCGGGTTGGAGTAGGAGCCGCGGTTGACCTGCCCGTAGCCTTCCTTCTTGTCGCGGGTGTAGAACAGCGCGCCATACATGGAGCCCGCATCCCCCGCCGGCACGTCCCAGCCCGACATGATGAAGCTGGAGTTCTCTGTGGGCACGCGGATGTAGCCCCAGAAGTTCGACTTCGGCATGATGTTCAGCTGCAAGTCGATGTTGATCTTGGCCAGCATCGAGGCCAGCGCCTGCGCGATCTGCGCGTCGTTGACGTAGCGGTTGTTGGTGGCATCCAGCGTCATGGTGAAGCCGTCGGCATAGCCTGCCTCGGCCATCAGCTCTTTCGCCTTCTCGATGTCCACCGGGTACATCTCTCGGAAGCTCATGCCGTCGGCATAGCCGATGTGGCTTTCCGGCACGAATTGGTCACTCGGGGTGGCCAAACCGTTCATGACGATCTTATTGATCGCATCGGTGTCGATGGCCCGCGCGATGGCTTCGCGCACTCGCTGGTCGGTCATCGGGTTGTCGCCTTCGATGGTCGGGGATTTCTCCCGGGTATCCATGGCCAGCACGACGTTCAGAAGGCTCGGGCGGGTGACGACCTCAAAACCCTCTTCGCGTTTTACCCGGTCCACGTCACGCACCGCGAGGTCCTGGATCACATCCACCTCCCCGGTCAGCAGTGCCGCGGTGCGTGTCGCGGGATTGGTGATCGGGCGGAAGGTGACAGTGTCGATCTTGGGCTCGCCGGCCCAGTAGTCGTCATTGGCCGAAAGGGTTAGCTTCTCTTCCTTGATCCAGCTTTCCAGCTTGTAGGGGCCGGTGCCCATAGGCTCGAGGTCCATCTTCTCGTCGCCAGTGGCTTGGGTGTATTCGCTGTCGAGGATCAGCAGTTCAGCCAGATCATTGGGCAGCACCGCGTAGGGCTTGGGCGTCTTGATCTCGACGGTGTAATCGTCGACCGCGGTGATCGAGGCGATGTTGGCCACGAGGTCCGGGCGGATCGACTCGCGCGCCTTCTCGACGGTGAAGACCACGTCCGCGGCGGTGAAGTCGTTGCCGTTGTGGAAGGTCACGCCCTCGCGCAGCTTGAAGCGCCATGTGGTGTCATCGACATTCTCCCAGCTTTCCGCAAGACCGGGCCCGAAGGACAGATCGGCGCTGCGCTTCACCAGCGGATCGTAGAGGTGGTAATACATGATGTTGGACGACAACTCCTCGCCCGCCAGCGGGTAGAGGTGGCTGGGGTCCGCGGTGAGGCCGATGGTGACAGATTTCTCGGCCAATGCCGCGCCCGCCGTCGTGGCCATCAAGGCCAGACCGAGGGCACTGGCACGCAGCGCGGTTTCACTGAGATATTTCATGGGTAGCTTCTCCACTGTTGGATGGGTGACGGGGCCACTTGGCGGGCCCTCATTCATTATGGTGACGGATCGGCGTCAGTTGCCCGGGCGGGCAGTCTGCACCTCGATCTGATAGCCCTCGGGATCGTTCATGGCGAAGGCGCGGATGCCCAGCTCATCACTGTCGAACATCTTGGTCAGCCCGGCGACCTTGTTGGCCTCAGCCCAAGCATACCAAGCGTCGACATCCGGCACGCGCAGGCAAAGCTGAACGGTCTTCTTCTCCTGCCATTTCTGCATGCCGCGGGTTTCATCCACGAGGCCGACATGGGCTTGGCCGTCGATCCGGTAGATCTTGGACCACCCCTGATCAATGGCGAGCGTCAGGCCCAGCACGTCCTCGTAGAAGCGCATCGCTGTCGGCAAATCGCGGTAATACTGAAAGGTGATCGCGAGAACGATACCGCCCTCGGGTCGTTGCGCCTGCATGGAATCCCCACTGCGTTCCTAATTGGTATTCCTACGGTATACAACCGGAATGCTGAGTCAACCACCTTTGCGTCGGCGCTGCCCCACGGGGATTAGAATGGATGATAAATGTGCGAAATGATCGATTCTCGAACATTGCTGAGATGCAGCTTCATCGCAGCGCTGGCGGCGTCGGGCTCCTTGGCGATGACCGCGTTGATCAAAGCGATATGCTCCTCGCACCCCGGCACTAGACGATCAGGGATCGAACCTTGATCGTACATGCCGGTTTTGACCTTAAGGCTTTCGATCAGCTCGAGCAGAAGATTTGAGCCTGCCATCTCGGCAAGGATGAAATGCAGCCGCATATCCAGAGCCGAATGCTCTGCCGCTGTAGGGCGCGGGCCATCTATAAACCCTTGCATTTTATTGCGAATATCGCTTAGCTCCGCGGTTTTCTTGCCCGAAGATGCAGCTTTGCGTGCCGCCTCACATTCCAGCAAGCTACGGACATGGAGGATCTCCATGATCTCGTTCAAGGACACGCTTGAGACCACCGGCGCGCTACCCGCACTGCGCTTGGCAAGGCCTTCGCTGACCAGCTGACCGATTGCCTCTCGCACCGGTGTGCGCGATACGCCCAAATGGTCGGCGAACTTCTTTTCGCTTAGTCGCGTGCCCGGCTCAAGCGTGCCGTCCAGGATCATCGCCTTCAGCCGCTTGAAGGTGGCATCCCCGAGCGTTTCGATTTTATCCGTCATGTTGCCTCCTCTCGGGGCTAAGAGCCCGCCTCCGCCTCGATATACCTTTTGTCGGTATACCATATGGTATACCCATGGTATGATTATTTTCACCACCCAGATACTGCATATCGTCGAGGTTGCCATGCAAAGCAAACAGATTGACACCGTCATTCGTGGCGGGACCGTTGTAACGCCCATAGGCGCTGCGGTTCAGGACATCGCCATCGCGGATGGTAGAATCAGTGAGTTGAGCAGCACCATCACATCCTCTGCCCCTACAGAAATCGACGCGCGCGGCCTCTTGGTATTGCCCGGTGGTGTAGATACCCACTGCCATATCGAACAGATGTCCGGCGCGGGGTTGATGAATGCCGATACGTTCCGCACCGCCACACGCTCTGCCGCGATGGGCGGAACCACGACCACCGTTTCATTCGCCGCGCAGCACGCGGGCCAGAAGATGCGGAAGGTCGTGGGGAACTATGCCGCGCTTGCCAAGAAGGGCGCGATCATCGATCACGCCTTTCACATGATCGTCGCCGACACGGGCAATGCCAATCTTGCCAAAGACATCCCGGCGCTGATCGCCGAAGGGCACCGTTCGATCAAGATATTCACCACCTACGCCAAGGTTCGTCAGGACGACAAATCTATCCTCGATATCCTTGCTTTGGCGCGGGATGCGGGCGCACTCGTCTGTTTTCACGCCGAGAATGACGGGCTGATCGGCCATATGACCGAAAAGCTGCTGGCCGAGGGCAAGACCGCCCCGAAATACCACGCCGCCTCCCACCCACGCGAGGCAGAGATTGAGGCGATCGACCGGATGTGCCGTTTTGCCGAATTCACCGGGGCGCGGGTGATGATCTTTCACGTCTCAACCGGTGAAGGGGCCGAGATCATCCGGCAGGCCCGCGCGCGTGGGGTGAAGGTGCAGGCCGAGACCTGTCCGCACTACCTTTTCATGACCGAGGATATTCTGGACAGCGAGAATCCGGCCCGCTTTATGTGCTCCCCTCCGCAGCGCAGTACTGAGGATCAGGCCGCTCTTTGGGAGGCAATGGCCGATGGCACGATTGAGCTGATCACCTCAGACCATGCGCCCTACCGGATGGACGCAAGCGGCAAGTTCGCCCATGGGGAAAACGCGCCATTCAATCAAATCGCCAATGGGATGCCGGGGCTGGAGACGCGCTTGCCGCTGATGTTCAGCGCGATGGTGAGCGAGGGACGCATGGATGTCGAAGCATTCGCCAAAGTGACCGCCACCGCGCCTGCGCGAGCCTTTGGTCTGGATGGCAAAGGCGCAATTGCCGAAGGCTTCGATGCTGATCTGGCGATTTGGGATCCTGAGGCTTCTTACACCTACGGCGCCGATGATCTGCATGACAACACCGGTTACAATCCCTTCGAAGGCACTACCGTCAAAGGCATGCCGCGCCATGTGCTCTCTCGGGGTGAGCTATTGGTCAGGGACCGGGCGCTGGTCACCGAAGCGCCGCGCGGTCGCTGGTTGCCAATGCGGGCGGGCTAAGGGGCGCCATTGCGGCGCCCCTACCCTTCTACGCACTAAAGCTTAGTTCATGCCGTAGTTTGCACGGTCCAGCTTGTCATAGATCTCGCTTTTTGCCAGCGCTGCCAGCGCATTGGTGTCGGTGTGATCCACATTGGCAAGCAGTTCGGCCCAGCGGTCCACGATGCGCTTATAGTCTTCCAGCAGAGACTCGGGGTTCTCGATCCCACGGCTTTTGGCGTTTTCGATCAGCACGGCTTCGTCCGCTTTGACGAATTCCGCCAGCGCGTCTTTAAGGGCTTGGTCGGGCTCGAAGACTTCCATACCGCCTTCTTTCGCAGCAGAGACCGCTTTGTCGACGTCCTTGTCGAACTCAACCCGGTGCTGCGCCAAATAATAGGCCATTTGGTCAAACAAAACGTCGCGCGATTCTTGCGACAGACCCTGCCAAAACGTTGGGTTATAGCCCCACTCGAAACCGGCGTAATAGTTGCCGACGGCCAGCATATTCAGATGCGTCACTACATCGGAAAGCGAAAAGGAGTCGAGCGCATCGGCAGCCGCCACGGCACAGTCGAGCGAGCCTGTGTCGAGGCCGGTGTACATCTCGCTCGAGGGGATCGACACGGGCACGGCGCCCACATGTTCCGCAAAACGCGACCAGGCGCCCCCGGCCATGCGCAGGCGTTTGCCTTGAATGTCATCATAGGTAGCGACGGGCGTGTTGCACATCATATAATATTCAGAGGTCGAGTAGCCGCCACCGAAGACCACGCCATTCTCTTTCCACTCGGCCAAGGCGGCTTCGTTGGTGAGGCCAAACTCGGTCGAGGCGAAAGCCATGACCATCGGATCGGTGTTGTAGAAGGCGAAGTTGCCGATCAGATTCGCGACAGGCAGTTCGGACGGCGTATAGGTGCCCGCGTGATAGGTCACTTGAGCCACACCATCGCGCACGCCTTGCAATGAAGCGGCCGGCGGCAGCAGGGAGCCACCGGCGAAGACGGTGAAATTCACCTCGCCATTAGTTTCTTCGGCCACACGTTCGGCAAATTCCACGTAAGGACCGCGCACCATCGAATGGCGTTCCGCAAAGAAGTGGTTCGCGTTCTGGGCTGCGGCGGCGGTGCCGAGGCCACAGACCGCGAGGGCCAGTATGGATGTGTTGAGTTTCATGTTGTCGTCTCCTCCGGTTAAAAAAGCGTTACTGCGCCATGAGCGAGGGCAGGAACAGGCTGATCGCGGGAAAGGCGATCAGGATAAAAAGCGTCACGATGTCCATGGCGATGAACCATGTCGTGCCCGAGATGATGTCGCGCAGCTTTACCTCGCCAGAGAGCGCGCTGTGCAGGACATAGAGGTTCAGGCCGACAGGCGGTGTCACCAGCCCGATCTCCAAAAGCTTGATGCAGATGATGCCGAACCAAATGAGGTTGATGTCTGCGGCCTCAAGCACCGGTAGCAGGATCGGTAGCGTCAGCAGGATGAGACCGATGGAGTCGATCACCATGCCCAAGATGACGAAGAGCGCGGCAATCATCAGGATGATCACGATCTGATTGTCCGAAACCGACAGCATCATATCCGTTAGGGCGCGCGGTACGCCCGACAGCCCCATGAAGCGGGTGAACATCACCGCGCCAATGGAGAGAAAGAAGATCGAAGAGGTCGCGACCGTCGTCTGTCGGATCGCCTCGGCCAGCGCTTTGCGGGTTAGCGAGCGGCGAAGCAAAGCAACCGTCGCGGCAAGGAATGCACCCACGGCGCCGGCCTCAGTCGGAGTGAAGAAGCCGCCAAAAATCCCACCTAAAACGCCGAGCACCAGTACAGGAAACGGCCAAACGGACCATAGCAGGCCCAGCACTTGGGCCCGGTCGATCCGTTCGACCACGGGCGGAGCCAGCTGGGGTGTGACCGTGGCGCGAACGGTGATCATCGCCATATATACGAAGGCTGAGAGCACACCGGGAATGACGCCCGCGATGAAGAGCTGGCCGATCGATTGCTCAGTGAAAATGCCGTAGAGCACCATGAGGATTGACGGCGGGATGAGGGAGCCAAGCGTGCCTGAAGCCGCGACGACACCGGTGGCCAGCGAAGGGTGATATTTCGCCTTCAGCATCTCCGGCACGGCGATCTTCGACATGGCGGCGGTGGTCGCGATGGAAGAGCCGGAAGCGGCCGCGAAAAGCCCGCAAGCGCCGACACTGGCCGAGGCCAGACCGCCAGGCACCCGCGCCAGCAACACACGCAAAAGGTCAAACGCACCCGCGGTAAGTCCGGTATTGGCGGCGATGAAGCCCATGAAGAGGAACATCGGGATTGCCGTCAGTGACCAGTCTCCGATCAAATTGAATGGCATGGCGCTGACGATGCCAAAAGCGGCTTGCAGGTTGAACATCACCGTGATGCCGACGAAGGACACCGCCATAAGAGCCGTCCCGATGGACATCCGAAAGGCCAGCAGACCGAACAACGTGCCCACACCGATCCAACCGATAACGAGATTGCTCATGACATGCCCCCATCAAGGTCGGACTGGGTGACAGGCTGCCCGCGCAGCACCAGCAGACCCCGCAGCAACGCGGCGAGACTGGCAAGGCCGAAGCCAAGCGGCAGAACCATACGCGAGGGCCAGACGATGACTTCGCGCCCGCCCATCACGACTTCGCCCACACGCAGAGCGCGCATCGCGTCCAGCCCGGTGCGCCATGTCATCACGGCCAAGATGGCGGCGGCGGCGAGGCAGCTAAAGAGCAGCGCAAGTTTCTGAAGCCATGCGGGGAAGTGATTGAACAACAGATCGACCGAGATTTGCTGGTCCTGCATCTCGACAAAGGCCATCGGCAACATGACCAGCGCGACCATATAGTAGTAGGACGACATCTCGACCGTGCCTTGGATCGGCGCGTTCCACACCAGTTTGGCGACCACATCGGCCACGATGTTCAGCATCATCGCGATGACACCGAAGCCGCCGATAAACATCAGCCAAGAGCATAATCTGTTGAACAGCGTCAGCATCGGGCCTCCTCCCCATACCAAGACGGGAACCGGGCCCGTAATTCCGATTCAACCTCACCGCTGAAGGGTCAGTTGACAAATAGCGATGGTTGATCGAGTGATAACGAAACGCGATCAACACGGAAGCATCAATGGACGACAGCAGGAAACCCACAAGGCTCGACCTCCGACATCTGCGATACGCTTTGGCCGTGGCCGATGCCCAGGGCTTCCGCGCCGCAGCCGAGATGCTCAATATCGCGCAGCCTGCCATTTCGAAAGCCGTGAAAGACACTGAGGTGGATTTGGGGTTTCGGATATTCGATCGCAGCGGGCCGCGCGTGATCCCCACACCGGAAGGCGTCGTTTTCCTCGACGATGCGCGCCAGACGGTCGCGCAGTTCGAGCGGACGATCCGCGCCTCGCGCCAGAATGCGGCCGGGGCTCGTGGGCATATCATCGTGGGCTATTCCGCCCTCGCCACCTCAAGGCAAATCTCAGAAGCGCTGGATGCGTTCCACCGCAGTGTCCCCGGCGTGCAGGTCGAGATGCATGTCATGTCCACGGATAACATGCTGAAAAACCTGAAGTCCGGCGCCATCGACCTTGGCTTTCTGCTATCCCACCCCACCGTTGGCGCACCGGGGATCGACCAAATGCCCGTCTGGAGTTCGCGCATCGGTTTGGTCGCCCCCGCAGGCGAAGCCCCTTCGCACGTCACTGATTTGCCAGAGATGCCTTTCGTCATGGGGCTGCGGGAAAATTGGCGCTCATGGCGCGCCTTGCTCGACAGCGCATGCGATCGCGCGGGTCTTACCCCCGTGGTGGTGGATGAGGCTTGGGACGTGCAGGTGATCTTACAGCGCGTGGCCGAACGCCGCGGGGTGACGCTTTTCCCCATGACCATGGCCGAGAGCCTGCCCGCAGCGTTAGAACTGGTGCCGATAGCAGGGCTAGATGCAGAGGCGACGATCTCGATGGCATGGAGCATCAAGGCAGATACCGGGCTGTTGCGTCAGTTCCGCAACCACTTCCCGCCGCTTGGTTGATCGCGTTCGGTTATCGCACGATACCACAAGTCTATTTGCGTAACACAGCGATAGCGCGATCTTATGCGCCTATGAAACAGACCCCGATCGCCCCCTTCGACCTGCCCGAGGCGCAGCCATTTCTTCTCGAAGGCAGCGACACCGGATTTCTCTTTTTCCACGGCTTCACCAGCACGCCGCAGAGCGTGCGAGAAGTCGCGGAAAAAGTACATGAGATCAGCGGCGCGACGGTATATTGTCCGCGTCTCGCGGGACATGGCGAAACCCCTGCGGCCCTGGCAATAACCGGCCAAGCGGATTGGGTCGCCTCAGCAGAGGACGCTCTCGCCAAACTTTCGGCACGCTGTGGCCGGGTTATCGTCGGCGGGCTTTCCTTGGGCGCGACGCTATCGCTCAACCTCGCCGCCAGAATGCCCGATAAGATACAGGGCGTGGTCAGCATCAACGGCTCAACCGGCCTCTACCGCCCCGAGGTTGTCGCGCCGCTTTACGAGGCAGACGGGCCGGCGTTCATCGACGGCATCGGCTCCGACATCGCCGAACCGGGGAGGACCGAAATTTGCTATGATCGGATTCCACGCGATACACTAAAAGAGCGGTTTCTGCTGACGAATGCGACCGGCGCCTTGCTGCCGCTGATACGGCAGCCGATCCAGATTATGCAGTCGCGAAGCGACAATGTCGTCGACCCACAAAACGCGCTGCGTATCGCGACCTCAGTGGGGTCAGGTGAGATACGACTGTCTTGGTTGGAGCGGTCTTACCATGTGGCGACGCTGGATTATGAGCGGGGCGAGATTGCGCGGCGGATTGCTGGGCTCTTAGCGTAACCGGATCCGATAACGCGCGGAGGAGAAGGCTGGTCAAATTGGCCTGCTCAGAAGCCTGAAAAGACCATGTCGAGGGCTCCGCGGATTTCATAGTCTGATGCGGAAAGATCGGCGATGGGAGGACCTGTGAGCAACGCAGAGGGGATCGCCGCCATCTCTGCAGTGTGCAGGGCATAGGCATCACCGTTAATCTCGAGTACCGGCTCCAGACGTCCTATGACCCCCGGCCCGCCTGCAATCGGGATCAAAGGTGCGACCACGCGGGAACCTGTGTCGATGAGATCCGTCTGAAGGTCGAGCACAAGCCGCCCGCCAGATACTTGGTAGACTTGGAACTGCGCCATCAGCCGAGCCGCAGCACCTGCAAGTCCGCCAGCGGCATCCCATGGGCCTCAATCCAAGCGCGGCGCTCTGAGATCGCCGCCGCGTTGTCTGATGCCCAAGCTGCGGCCCGTGCCGCACGCACCGCTTCTCCGACAGCAGCATCGCTGATCGCCGAGACATTCAAGCCTAACTCCCGGGCGGCAGAGAGATTTTCTGCTGTAAGGGTAATGTTTGTGCGCTGCTTTTCGGCTGTGGTCTGCATGCCATACTCCTAAATCACATAATAAATACACATGATTGGTGTGTGTTGCAATGGGTCACCGATCACTTCCCTAGTCGCGCGAATGCCCGGGCGGGTTGCAGGAGGCGCGTTTTTTACCCATCTCTGAGCCTCGTTGGGCGGATCGACCCGCGCGCCGCTGATGGTGCGCGTTATCGGAGCTTTGCCGGCGATGCCTCTTCCCGGCATGATTGGGCCACACGCGGAGCACCCTGTCGTTCGGAAAGCTTCAGCACATCGAAGGTAAAATATGCCGGGAAAGCCTAAAAATTGCAACTTGAGAGCGAGCCCAAGGTCGTTTCGGGAATGGGGCCAAAGGTTCGGCAGCTATAGCGAGACGCAGAAACGATCGGCAACAGGACGACCGTATTCAGCTCCAGCAGATGCTCCGCTTGCACAACGAGGTAAAGATCGCAGCGATCTCAAGAACGTCAAACTTCTGCATCAGGCCACGGGTGGTGCAAGGCCAAATGGGACACCGGGACACCGCTCGTTTCGACCTGCTCTGCTTCTTTGGCAATGGCAGCTTCATTTTCGCGAAACCAAGCGGCAGCGCGCTCATATGCATTTCCCGCTGCCATATCGGCAGCGACGAGGGCTTTGATATACTCGGTCGTGCTCACACCCCTCACCGCGGCCCAGGCTTTTAGCCGGGCTTTTTCCTCAGGGTTTAGTCTTATGGTCAGATTACCCATGAGGCCCCCAGCGTCGAAGCGCCCTAACAAAATAGCCTGGATACTCGTGCGCCGTAAGATGTGAATGCTTTGCACCGGCAGGTTGGCAAACTGTTGCGCGTCGAGGGATTTATTGCCCTAGATTTATTCTGTGCGTAGCTGCACCCATCCATTGAACAGCGCCCTGCCCTACCGGCCATGAAGCCACGACCGAAGCCTTTGCTCCACCACCTGAAGGTGAATGAAAGTCCGTTTCGGGAAATTGTTCTTGGCGGGCGAAGCAACGGGTAAGATACACGCTGGGATAGTCCGGGCTTCTGGAACTGGGACAGAGAAGGCGCGGGCGAGAAACCAGAAAGGGACCTCCGTGTTCCGCAACACATGGCCTGTTCGACGTTCAAAGCTTTGATAGAAAACATGCAGCCGCTAAACGGCCCGCGCGCGCCTCGCTTCGCAATGCGAAGGCTCCGCTCAGCGCGCGCTACCGGTGTGAACTCCCACCCCGCCGGGACACAGGACAAACATTCAAAAGGCGTTTATTTTAAGCGTGCGAGCGCAAAAAATGCATTGCGCTCGCGTATATTAGGGAAGTCATTCTGCAGCAGACGGGCGGGACGAGGTCATGCCAACCGGTCGTGCAAGTAAAAGCGCGCTCTCGGGGCGAAGATCGTCTTCGCCCCGAGAGTATTTGGTCCATAACTGTCAAATAGCGTGCCATCCAAAAGCAGCGACTGCTCTGTGACGGCAAATCCAGCGAGTCCTCCGCCGCCTGAAGGCGAACGGCTTAGCTAGCTTGGTGGGCAGGGATCGTCCGCGACAAGCGCCTTGGTATAGGCGGCCTGCGCTTTCCTTCTTCTGGTCTCAGCCTCGCGACGATAGCGCTTCAAGAGGTCTGCCTTTTTCCAATAGGCCTTCCAATATGCCGCCTCCTGCGCTGCAGCGACCGCAGCAGCGACATCCACCGTTTGCGAGAGGACGATTTCCCGCATGGCTGGGACGTCCAGCACCACCTTTCGGAAATCGTCAATCGTAACCGCGTCTGCCCGCGCACTGCCGAAAAGGTGCTCCCGTTCAGCCGCGCTGGCGCGCTCGACCAGCGCCTCAGCTTCCGCGAACTCCCATGCCAACCGGTTTACCTTGTATGTGACGTAGCTTGCCGCACATTGTTCGGGGTTGTTGAGGATCTCGCGGTAGATCGTGAGTGTGTGCTGGGTCGGCACCGGCGCAGTCAACCCGTGCTTTCGGGCATTCTGTGAAGGGTCAGCAGGCGCAGCTCGGTCTCGGTCACGCTTATCCATTGGACCGCATCCGTGGGGCGATGACCCGGAGGGCGTCATAATCATCTGTGAGCTCGCGGCGACGCTTTTCCAAGCTTTCGATACGCTTTTCGTGATGGCTCAGCTTCTCTGCGAGAGTTTGATAGGCCCGCGCATAAATCTCATCCAACGTCGTTCCCGCGGCCTGTAGTTTTTCTTCCGCTGCGAGCTGGCGCGTTGGCTCTTGCCCCACCAGGTCTCGTGCGAGCTTCATGTGCTTTGGTTCGACATCTGGCCGGACTACGAACCGGCCGACAGTGAAGTAGCCAGCCGCCAAATCGCGAACAGTTGCCATAAGGAGTGTATCGCGCATCCGGCGATGCTGCTCCAGCTCCATCTCAAGAATTGCGATTTCGCTAGCGCGGCGGCGCTCCAACGCGCTGCGAGCCTGAAGCGTATCATGCACCTCGCTCTCGATCTTCTCATGGTTTGCGCGACTTCCTCCAAGGGCGACGGGGAGGCATTTGTGTTGCGCGGCGACGGGTTTTTTGGGATCTTTGGTCATCATTGGGGTCCTTGCGAAGAGATGAATTTTCTCGGAAGTCGCCTCTGCCGATGGGCAAAGGACCAAATCATGACGCAAGGCGGCGCACGCGTAGGTGCGATGAAGCCGAAAATTGTTGTTGGGAAACCGAAAATGCGCATCGGTACGTCCCTGCAAAGAGCGGAGGGACTGGCATCATGCACATCACCTCCGCTGAGCGGAAATCGAACCTAGCACATCATGCGCACGGTATGTGTTCTACACACTAGATATAGGTACAGGCGCTCGCAACCCTTTTTGCGAACAACTCAAAAATCTGACCCTAAACTTATTCAGGGTACGTTCAGGGATTTGAAGGATGGAACCGTAAGCCGGGCGCGTCATCGGGTGCGCCGATGAATTCGATCCCGGCAGCCTCGAAACAGGTGCGCAGTATCTCAAGGTTGCTCTTGCGCGATTTCGGCACGGCAGCTTCTGCCAATTCATAGCGCACGATCGTCGCGGTACCGACACCTGTGGCATCGGCAAGATCTTTGACCGACCAATTCAGCGCGGCGCGCGCTGTTCGTATTTGCTGACCTGTAATTGACATAGCCTCAGTTATGATTTAATTTTTATCATAACTAGGCGAATCTTATTGGAGATCGAGCATGTTGGATTGGAGTAACGCATTAGAGACTCTTGATGGGGCATATTCTGATGCAACGATGCGCGCATATCATTGCGATGTTCAAGCCTATGTTAATTGGTGTGCCGAAGAGCGGCTTGCCCCCTTTCCAGCAAGCGTGGAGCAGGTCTGCGCCTTCTTGGAAGCCGAAGGCACGCTAATGGCGCCCTCGACGGTAAGGCGCCGCCTTTACGCCATCCGCAAAATTCATCGGTTGTTGGGTCTCGCAGATCCGACACACGACGAAGAGATCAATCTCGCCTACCGGCGGGTACGACGCGCGAAACCTGTCCGCCCGCAACAGGCGCGCGGATTGACAGCTGCGCACCTAGAACGTTTCCTTGCCGTTCAGCCCAAGACCCCTTGGGGAATGCGCAACACCGCCATGTTGTCTCTAGGCTATGAACTGATGACCCGCCGATCAGAACTGGTCGCACTGCGCGACGAGGATATCACGCTGCGGGGCGATGGCACCTTGCGGGTGTTGATCCGCCGCAGCAAAGCCGACCAAGAAGGACAAGGCCGTGTCGCCTTTACCTCGGTTGATACGGCGCAGCGCGTATTGGATTGGCAGGACTGGCGCGGCGCGAGTACTCAGTGGCTCTTTTGCCCGATTTATCAAGAACACCCGGTAGATCGCAGCCTCAGCGATACCACCGTCAAAACAGTGGTCAAAACCGCCGCAAAACAAGCTGGCTACCCCGCGGAGGACGTCCGGGCGTTCAGCGGCCACTCGATGCGTGTTGGTGCCGCGCAGGACCTTCTGCGCAAAGGCTTCGATACCGCAGCCATTATGCGGGCCGGTGGTTGGAAATCCGTAAACGTACTCGCCCGCTATCTGGAATATGCTGAGCAAAATGTTTGGGAGGCTTGAGCCTCCTTTGACCCGACCCCTGATATCAAGATCTTTTATCCTATGGTTTCCGTAGCGCCATCCGATCAGCATTCAGTTGCGCGGCCCGCGCTGCAGCCAAAAGTTTCTTATCCTCGTTGCGTTTGATGCGAGGACCGAGCATTCCAAGATGGCGCATCATGAGTTCAAGAAACCGAAGCCTATCTGCTATCTTGATTTGAAACTCGAACTTCGTACTGTGTCCTGGCTTCGATTGAACCTTCAAGGAACGTACGAGGCCCTTACGCCAGACCACCGGCCAGTCGGCAACAGGTCTAAGGCGTTCATTTGGATCGAAAATATCACTAAGTTCCGCCTCAAGCATATCCCGTGTCCATTCCAGAGCTGCCTCTCGCATTTCTTCAGCTCGGCAATGTAGCTCTTCGTTTCGGGCCTTGAGAGCGGCTTGGATATTCCGCTGGTTGAGCAGCTTCATGGCAAGTGCTTTTTCATCCCGTCCAGCGAAGCCCGCAATGCGAAGCGCTTTTACCGGATCAAAGTCTTGGCGGTAGGCTTCAACGAAAATCGCTTGTTGGCGTGTCAACCGGTGCCGCATTGCCCAGAGTGCTACGTCGGGTATAGCAAGGTCACTTTCCTGCATGCTCATGCCAAAAGCCCTCCGACCACGAAATCGTTGGGCAATTCATCAAATCGCTGTGCATTCCGGCAGAGCTTTATTGCATGTCGACACGGGCAGTTCGATATAACGCCCCGAGAGGCTGTAGTGTGGGAGGCGCGGTCCGAAGCCGTTTTCACCCAAAACGGTAGACATCCAAAATTGATCATGAGCTGGCTCCATAGCGTAGGGGCACCCTATTGATGTGTCGGCGCCCGTTTCAAAGGCGACCGAAGCACATCATGCGCTCGCGATCTGAGACAACACTACATCAAGTGTTACATCTGGACAAGGGAAGGCTATTTTTAGACTGAGGCGCGCTCGCAAAAACAGGCACAGGACAAGAAAAGGGTGCGCGCATCATAGGCCAGCGTGCACCACTCCAGCGCACCCACGCACGCTAACCATACTAATGTTCTTGGAGAGTCGACCAAATCTTTGATCTCATAGGCTTTTCGAATCCCTAATTGTGCAGACTATGAGAAAGGCAGGTCGGACGAGGCAAAGTGGTTGCAGCTGCAAGCTCTGGATTAGTTCCGCTGGCGACACTTAACGGACCAACATCCGCCCCCGCGATGAAGCAAAAGACCGATCATTGCTCCGACCGAAATCCCGAGCAGGTCCGCCAAGAAATCAGCCATCTCCCCAGACCGGCCAACGAAGGGCTGGATAACCTCGATGAGACCAGCATAGAATGTTGCCGCAAGGGCGACACGAGGAAGCGCATCGGGATAGAACGCCGCAGAAGGCAATATCAGAGACATAAAAACCAAGACATGGTGCGTCTTGTCGCTTCCAGGAAGCACAGTGGGGGTGTTCAAAGGGATAAGGGTCAGTAAGGTAATGCAGACAGACATGCCGATGGTCAGCCATATCGCGATCGATCGATGCTGGTTGGGCCCGAGCGAGGCTTCTTGAAAAATGGACATCTTAATAATCAGTTCTCCGGTGCTAGCTGCGTCGATTAAATGCGCTAATGTGCCGATTTCAGTGGGTTCTAGCCGAAGTCACATGAAGTAATCTCAAGGGTTAGACCAGTAGGCATTTTGGCATATGGCAAAAGACTGCCTCGAAAAGTTTACTGGGTTCTTGCTGAAGGATTTTCGATCCAATCCCATCATAGCAGAACCACCTATACTCTCAGAAAGCCTACTAATGGAAGACTTCAAAAGCTTTGCGCTGAACCTGAGTACAGGCCTTGCGGACGCACCCTGGCAGGGTCTAAGGAAGGCTTCAACGCTACTGGGGGACTACAAACATGCTTCGAACTATCATCGTGAGCGACTACATACATGTGCAAGGGACGTTGGTGCGCGCTCTGGATGATGGCGATATCGTTATTCGCACCGGTAACCGTGAATTTCTCGGCAGGCCAATTCGTCCTTTGAGCCCGTCTGAGATGGCTTCACCGACCGATGTTCGCATAGCGGATGTGGCCGGGTGAATTTTTTAATACGGACGCTCTCTGAGCAACATTCTTTGATCATTTATTTTAGCAGCTAGTGATCCAGAAATTTAGGCCAAGCCCTCTTTTACTAATCTCACCTATTTTGTGCTGGCCCAAGTCTGTCGCGGTGAGCTTGATAGAGACGCTTAGGGCGCGAGAGAACCGGCTCTTATGGCAGATATCGTCAATCCTTAAATGATGTTGGCGCCTCAGGGCGCGGGACATTGCCCGGCTAACATAACGCTTGGCGACTTGGCGCATAGTAGCCACCACTATCGCGATACTGCTAACCTTTGTTGAGAAAAATTACATGGAAACTGCATTGATCATCCTCGCCGCGGGCAAGGGGACACGGATGAACTCGGACCTGCCAAAGGTGCTGCACCGCGTGGCCTCTGCCCCGATGCTGGAACACGCCATGGCCGCGGGCGCAATGCTCGGCCCGCGCCATACGGTCGTGGTAGCCGGGCACGGGGCCGATCAGGTCCGCGCTGCCGCCACCCTCTTTGACGAAGACGCGCAGGTCGTCGAACAGACCGAGCAATTGGGCACGGCCCATGCGGTGGCGCAGGCCCGCCCGGCGCTGGACGGGTTCGAGGGCATGGCACTAGTGCTCTACGGTGACACGCCCTTCGTCCAGCCCGAGACACTTGAGAAGATGCAAGAGGCGCTGGCGACAGATGACGTGGTGGTTCTGGGGTTTGAGGCTGCCGATCCCGCCCGATATGGCCGTTTGGTGATGCAGGGCGACGCCTTGGAACGGATCGTCGAGTTCAAAGACGCCTC
>NZ_JBIFFO010000025.1:0-56656 GCF_043557115.1 Sulfitobacter sp. 1A13679 | reverse complement strand
ATAAACCACGACGCATAACTGAGGGTGGGTCAAATCTCGGTGAAAATACCGGGTCAGTTCTCAGTGACAATCAACACAAATTGAGTTACCCTGTTCGAAATACAATTCGTCCAGGGGCAATGTGCCATAGTTGATGATGATTTGATCGTAGTTTTGTTCGCTTCGAGCGATTGGTGTAATCGGGGCCAATGGTTGCCTTCAGCTTATTGTCGTTATGAGAAACGTCGAGCAGTCAGCACGCCACTGGGAAGGTCACGTTTTTGTCCTAAAGTGAGCGCATATACGGCACCAAGTTCATCGATCCAGTCGAATGCGGCCCGAAACTCACTATAGAAAAGTTCAAATAGAGCAAGGCGACCTCCAAGAGGATCGCCGTGTCGATGAGTAAGTCGCCCTCCGGAGAAGAACTCGACTTTTGATTCAATTCTCCTTCGGAACGGCAGGCATATCCCGTGGCCGCAATCGAATGCAAACCCTTGAGTCGCAGAGCTATTTGAGTGTAGCAGGGCTGGAACGAAGCATAGTCTGCGCCAAAAATACCATAGAGACGAGGGCATACCCGATGTTGCGGATTAAAGCTGAAGATTTTGACCTGCAGCATTGGATGAGGCTAAACGCACATTTTCCGAAGGGAAAGGTGGCAGAATATTTCAAGACCGAGGAGGAATGTGAACAGCATCTGTTCCATACGATCTGGAAGCTTGGATATCTATGCCCAAGATGCGATTATGAGGGCGATATCTGGGTTCAGAAGACGCGTCGGATGTATCAATGTCCAAATTGCCGGCACCAATACACGGGCGGTCAGTCACGGATTTATATCGAAAACGCGCATCTTTGCTTGGTTGTTTCAAAGGAGCAGAGTGGATCATTGCAAGCATGGCGGGGGGCAAGTTTAGTACCCAAACCATAGCAAATTTCTCCAAGATTGTTGGTCTTAGCTATCGTCCCGCCAGAAAGCTACGCCTTGAAATGTTCGAGGAGCTGCAAAAGCCTATGGGTGGCTTTTGGGGAACTCTGCTTTGCGATGATGTAATCGATGAATACGCCTACGAAGGGGACCGCTACACCGAGCTCCTAGAGTATTACGAAATTGATGATCCGGAAGACGGTCTGTCGAAATTTAGAAAATGAGTGCTGCCGACCCTTTTTCTTCGTAGTCACGCTTCTTCTGGCCCTGCTTCGCGGGTCTCTAAATTTCCCGCGAGTGGACCATCAGCCTGCAAACGATGCTATCCGAGAACTGCTTTCGTTTCCTTCGGCAGCCTTCATGCGCTGAGGCACAAACTTTGACCTGACTCAAGTGCATAACAGAGCGCAATCAAACCTGAGCTAAGTGCATAAGGTAAGCTTGTGAAAGACTTTACGCGGTGAATAGGCGTCTCTAGCTTTGATGAAACAAGCCGGGTCACGAAGAAATAGGCGGCAACATCTAAAGGAGACCAACAATGGTATTGGATAAATGCGACAAACCCTTCCTTGAGGTTTTGCCCCATACCGCGCGCGAAGTGGTCTGATGGTCATTCTTTGGCTGTGAAGCCCGAATCACGATCTTAACGGTAGCCCTTGAAGGGGGAGGCATTTTCACGTTCGGCCCCATGACCGCATGAAAAATTATTTTCCGACTATTTGAGTCAGATTTCTTTTCGCAGGCTTTGACATGCAGATTTTCATGCAAAGTGTTCGGTCATGTCGTGTGGGAAATTTGGTAGAAAACTAAACCGTCGGTTCAGACATATGCGAAAAACGCAACTGCGGCCCTTCTCTAAGTCGCTGATTTAAATGAGAAAAAATGTTTTCAGGGAGGATCTTTAGCTATCGTTGAGACAGATCAACAATGAGTGGCATCAAACGAAAGGAACCAAGATGACCTAGCCGAAAATGAAAATCGCGATCTACGCCAACAGACCGCGACCTTTTTCAAAAGACCGAAGTCTCTCATACTTAGACTGAACGATATCACCCCCACGTGGTCGTTTCAAGGGCATCGGTTTTTCAATGCATGACAGATTCCACCCAACCCATCTTCGGATGGAAAAGGGAAAGGCTTGTCTTCCACCGTTTCTCAATGGGCATTTGGAGCCTGTGATGAAGCGGGTGGGGCAGCCTTTGGGATCAGCCGCTTTCCGCGATCTCCGGGCAGCGTTTCCATCCCCATGTTAGAAAGAAAGAGACGATTATGTCCTATCACTTCCGATCCAGCGGTATCCGCCTTCCCGACTTCAGCCGTGGCAACCGCAAGACGCAAATTGGTTCCACCAAGCACTTTACCGGTGGCCTCATCCTCGGCGACCGCGAAGGCGTGCGCTTTGGTACGGAAAGCCATCTTGAGAAAAACGCAGATTTGTTGCTGGCCTACCGTGCAACGACCCTCGATCTTATCGAGCAGGTGCGGTTCGCTTGGTACGATGAGGACGGCGAATACTTCGACCACTACATCAATGTCGTACAATGGCGCAACGACGGCAAGGTAGTTGGGTATGCCGTTCGTCCCATGGGACGGGTTAGCGATGCTTATCTTCGTAAGCTGGCGCGCATCAAGGAACAGGCGATCGCTCAATGTTTCCGGGACGACTTCCGCCTGTTTTCGGAGAAGGACGTATGCCCCGTTGAGTTGCACAATGCGACGCTGTTTCATTCGGTGCGCCGTTCCGATGACTTCGCGGACCCCGTAGCCCAAGATGTTTGCAAGAATGTATGCGGCATCACAACCGTCGGGGCCCTTGTAGACAAAACGGGCCTTGAAGGAATGGGATTTCGCGCCGTCGTTCGTCTGGTCCGTTCCGGCCACCTCCAGATGTTGCGGAACGAAAAGATCGAACGCAGCACTGAAATTATCCGGACGCGTGTAGTCTGATTTTCTTCAGAAGATCAGCCAGACCCAACAGTCTGCCGTGGCTGATCTTCACCCCTCTTCATCACAACCCGCCGAGGCAACTTTTGTCTGGGCCCGACCTCTCTATGCCTCACGAAAGGACACAGAATGACCCGTAAATCCTATGTTACTCTCTATGATTTTGAGCCGAACGGAAATCAGACACCTGAGTTCGCAAGCGCTTATTATTGCGCGCGCTATTCCTTGGAGCGCGTTGAGATCGACGCCTGGTTCGACCGTATTTCAGAGTTTCTGACGTCAGCGCTCTGAAACTCCAAGACCTCAACAACTCCATTGGCCTACCCCCGCAGGTCGAGCTGCGGTTGAAACCCTTCGAAGTGATCGAGATCACCTTCGATGCCGGGGCGACAGCGGGCGGGGAAAAGATCGACGGCAGCGGCGCGGCGGACGATTTGACCGGCACGGATGGAAACGACACGATCGGCGGCTTTGGTCAGGACGACACGCTGCACGGCGGGGATGGCGACGACGTGATCAATGGCCATGGCGGTGACGACAGCCTCACCGGGGGGCGCGGTGATGACAACCTGCGCGGCGCACCGGGAGAGGACACGCTCCACGGCTGGGGCGGAGACGACACCCTGCGCGGCTTCGACGATGATGACCTATTGATCGGCCAGCAGGGGGATGACCATCTGCTGGGCAACCGGGGCGACGATCAGCTTTCCGGCAGGGAGGGGCAAGACCAGCTAAACGGCGGCATCGGGCATGACACGGTCGTCGGCGGGGCGGGGTCAGACACCGTCACGGGATGGACCGGCGACGACGTTTTCGGCTTTTCCGAGGGCGAGGTGGCCACGGGCGATGCCATCACCGACTTCACCCCCGGCGTCGACGTGATCCAGCTCTCGCTCTCCGGCATCAGGGGGCTCGATGATCTTGAAATCACGGCGCGAGAGGGCGGTGTTGCGGTCGGCCTCGGCGCGCATGGGGTGATCTTTTTGCAAGGCGACCTGACGGAAAGCGCGGTGGCGCAGGATCGGAACTTCGTATTCTAACCGGCCACGCGCAGCCCGCCATCAATAGGTCGCTGGCGGATCGCTGGCGGGGAAGGATTCGTCGACCGTCTCGTCCACAATATTCCATTTGCGGGGCGGGTCGACCATCTCGCGCGGGCCTGCGACGCGGACGTGGTCTTGCGCCCGGTCATACGCCACCGCCCTTTGGGCGCGGGACTGGCGGTTCATCAGATAGGCGAGGCTCGCGGCACCGGCGCCGAAAATTAGCAATGCGCTCATTCGCATGGGATATACTCCTTCTCAAGGTTACCTGAAAAACCATGGGGCTGATGCTTGGTTCCTTGGCCCGCTGGTGATTGGCGGGAGCTTGCCACCGCTGGAAGGGGCGACGCGGAAAGGCGACCGGCCCCTGCGCGCAACACCCGTGATGCGCGAAATTTCTCTCATCCCGCTGCCGCGCTGAAACCAGACCGGCAAAGCGATCATTGCCCCTTTGTAACCCTAGTTTTTTGAACGCCCCGCCCGCGCGGGGCCACAACAGATAGGAATGCACCATGACAGATCAGAATTTTGATGCCCTCGACAGCCCGCAGAGCCAGCCCGGGCGAGAGCATAAGATGGACCCCGCGCCCGATTACACCCCGCGCTACCCCGGTTCCGACCGGCTCAAGGATAAGGTGGCGCTGATCACCGGGGGCGACAGCGGGATCGGCCGCGCCACCGCGCTGCTCTATGCGCGCGAGGGGGCGGATGTCGCCATCGTCTACCGCAACGAAAGCCGCGACGCGGAAGAGACCAAGCGATTGGTCCAGGCCGAGGGCCGCCGGGCATTGTTGCTGGAAGGCGATGTCGGTGAGAAAGCCTTTTGCAAAGATGCCGTAAGCCGCACGATGGAGAGCTTTGGCAAGATTGACATTCTCGTCAATGATGCGGGCGAACAGCACGCGCAGGAAAGCCTCGAAGACATTGAAGAAGCGCAGATCGAACGCACGTTCCGCACCAATATCATCGGCATGATCCTGATGACGCAGGCAACGCTGCCGCATTTGAAAAAGGGCGCGCGGATCATCTGTGTCACTTCGATCACCGCCTATAAGGGTCAGGACCTACTGCTCGATTATGCGTCGACCAAAGGGGCGATCCTGTCCTTCCTGCGGGCCATGGCGAGCAAGCTGGCGCCCAAGGGTATTTTGGTGAACGGCGTGGCCCCGGGGCCGATCTGGACGCCGCTGATCCCGGCCTCCTTCCCGGCGGATAAGGTTGAGGAATTTGGCGAAAACACCCCCCTCGGCCGCCCCGGTCAGCCGAATGAGGTGGCCCCGTCGCTGCTGTTCCTCGCTTGCGAGGACTCGTCTTACATGAGCGGGCAGGTGCTGCATCCGAACGGCGGCACATTGGTCGGCGGATAAGCCAGATGAATGTTGCCCCGCGTGCGATGGCGCGGGGCAAACGCAATCCGGGGGCAGGTCTGTAGGTTAGTTTTAAATCGGACGCGATCCGCCCCCGGTCACCCCACCGGACGCCGCCGGGCGCCGGACCGCAGCGGCAGAGTGCCGTCATCCGCCCCTTCAATCGTGACAGACTCCGCAATTTCGGTCCGAGGCATGATCGAGATGTCATGAATGCGCCAATGCAGGTCGAGCAGTTCGGCCTCCGCCGCCTCGACCCTTTCGGGCGTAGCGCCGTTTTCATGCGCCACGACGTAGATCGTGCCGGTCAGAAAGCGCCCTTCTTCGCGCAGACGCAGGCGGCTTTCGCAGACCCATGGCAGCGCGTTGAAAGTATTCTGCACCTCTTCGATCAGCGGGTCGAACTCCTTATCTTCAATCGTGCGCGGCATCTCATCGCTGAGGTCGCGGATGGCCGCGCCGGTGTGCTTGAAACCGTCATGCAGCACGTCCAATGCGATCACGATGGCCGCGACCGCATCGGCCCACCACCAGCCCATGCCGATCCCGAGGATGCCCACGATCCCGGCAAGCCCTGTCATCCAATCCGCCTTGTTCATCATGGCATCGGCATAGAGCGTCTTGTCATGGAGCATCCTGGCGGGTTTCATTTTTAAATGGCCGAAAATGACCGGCATCACGACGCTATAGGCCAGCGCCGCGATCATCACCCAACCGAACCAAATGGTGGTGCCGAAAAGCTCGACACTGCCGATGGTGGGGTGCTCCTGCTTGAACAGTGCGATGGAAGAGTCGACGATAAGAAAAATCCCGACCCCGCCGAGCGACACGGCGCTGATCAGATAAGCGATTGATGTGACGCGGATATAGCCCAGTGGGAAACGGCGGTTGGGCTTCCATCCTTCGATCCACGAGCCAACGAGAAAGGCAATGGGCGGCACGAAGCTGAGCAGGTCTTCGATCCATGCGGTTTTCATCGCTTGGCTGCTGCCCACTGCAAAATAGATCGCCGCCACGATCGACGCCAAGACCGCAATCCAAATGACCTCAAGCCAGCGCGCGCGGTGCAGCGCTTTCTTCTGCGCCTCGGGCATGGTGCGGATGGAGCGGGTCATGGGGCAGATGCGCGTAAACGCGCCCCGATGGTTCCGGCTTCATCTCGAAGAAAGCCTTCGATCTCCATCAGCCAAGCGTTTTCGCCCTGCTGCACGGCAACGACATGCTGCGCGCGCTGTAGCGTGGTTTCGGTGGCGGTAAGGTCTTTCTCATCAAGTTGCCAATGTGGGAGGGCGGCGAGGTTGAGACCTTCCGCCCATTGATCCACCGGAATGCCGCCTTCCTTTTCAACCAGCGCGGCGAGGGGCAGGTGGGGCGGTACGAAAACGCGTTGGCCTTCGATGCCATCGGGCAAGGCGTCTGGCCCCCGGCTGCCGATGACGAAGGACTCCTCGAAATAGGCGTAACTCGGCGCGGCACCTTTTACCGGGGTCACGTCCTTGCGGGTGAAACCCCCGATGGCAAGGTCGATGTCGCCCTTTTCCAACCCCTCCAACGCTGCGAAGGCGCCGAGGTGCTTCCACTCGATGGCCACCCCCAAGGTTTCGGCGAAGGCGCGGGTCAGGTCGGCTTCGACCCCCTGCGGCGGCTGGCCGTCTGCCAGCACGACCCATGGCGGGTTTTCCGATACCGCCACGGTCATTTTCTGATCGGAGAGAACGGTTTCGAGGGTGCCTTCCACATCCCGAGGGAACCGCAGGTCGTCGCAAGCGGCGAGCAGGCTTAGGGCAGCGACAGGGACCAAAACTCTTAAACCAATTGGATTGTCCACGCCTTTGGCACCATGTGGCGTAGTTTCTCGGGGCGTCATTACATTATTCCTTTGGGCCGGATCGCGGGGGATCAACGGGCGGTTTCCCGAAAGGTTCCTGTTAGGGGCAGCCCGACCCCCGCGCGCGATCGGTCGATTTCCGCCGGAGCCGCGCTTTGGAGCCACTTCTTCGGAACACCTGCCGCGATCCTCGCGTTCCAGTTGAAACACTCGGTCTGCCATATTCAGCAACAGGAGGTTTCTTGATGACATCTTATCCTTACGACCAACGCAGTGCCGCTGAGGGCGCGCGGGACGCGCTGACAGAGCGGCAAAGCTCGCTGTTCTGGGGGCTCGGCGTCGGCGCGCTTGCCGGGGCCTCTGCCTATGCGCTCTACGCCGCGCGGCGGGATCGTGACGGTTTGCGCCATCGGCCAGCAGATTCCGCGCCCGGGCGCAGTGCGAAACAGGCGCGTTTCGGGGATTATGCCGTTGTCGGACGCACGGTGACGATCGACCGTCCGCGTGACGAACTCTACCGCCACTGGCGCGACTTCACAAAGCTCTCAGAGTTCATGGAGAACGTGAAGGCGGTCGAGCCGATCGACGCCGCGAAGGGTCAGTTCCGTTGGATGATCGCAGGCCCGGCGGGGACAGACCTGCGGGTCGAGACCGAGGTGGTCAGTGACAAACCGGGAAAAGAGATCGCGTGGCGCGCCCTCGACAGTTCGCAGATCGATACCGAGGGGAAAGTCTCGTTCCGCGACGCGCCGGGCGACCGGGGCACCGAGGTGGAGGCGATCATCGCCTATAACCCGCCCGCCGGGGAGCTGGGGCGCTGGATCGCCAAGCTGTTTCAGACCGAACCCGCGCTTCAGGGGCGGCGGGATTTGAAGCGGTTCAAAATGCTGATGGAGACCGGCGAGATCGCCACCTCCGCCAATCGCAAATCGGACAAGTGAGGAGAGAGACATGCGCGCATTGACATGGCAAGGCAAGCACGACGTGCGGGTCGATACGGTCCCCGACCCGGAAATCGTCAACCCCCGCGACGCCATTATCGAGGTCACCTCGACCGCGATCTGTGGCTCTGACCTGCACCTTTATGATGGCGTGATCCCCGGCGTCATGGCGGGCGATATTCTGGGCCATGAGTTCATGGGTCGGGTGGTCGAGACCGGACCCAAGAGCACCCTTAAGAAAGACCAGCGGGTGGTGGTGCCTTTCACCATCTCCTGCGGGTCCTGCTTTCACTGCAAAAAGACACAGTATTCGGCCTGCGACAACTCCAACCCGGCTGACAAACAGGATTTGACCGAAAAGCAATTCGGCCACGCGGTCGGCGGGTTGTTTGGCTATTCTCATCTGACCGGCGGCTATCCCGGCGGACAGGCAGAATATGTGCGGGTGCCCTTCTCTGACGTGGGCCCGATAGTCATTCCCGAAGGGTTCGACGATGACGATGTGCTATTCCTGTCGGATATTCTCCCGACCGGCTGGATGGCCGCCGAAAACGCCGACATCGAAGAGGGCGACACCGTCGCCGTTTGGGGCTGCGGCCCGGTGGGGCTTTTCGCCGTGCAAAGCGCGCTCAAGATGGGGGCCGCGCAGGTCATCGCGATCGACCACTACCCGAACCGGCTGAACCTCGCGCGGCAGATGGGGGCCAAGGTCATCGACTACACCCAGACCCATGTGCTGGAGGCGCTGATGGAGATGTCGGGCGGTCACGGCCCCGATGCGGTGATTGATGCGGTCGGCATGGAAAGCCACGGTTTCGCGCCCGATACGATGATGGACAACGTCAAACAGGCGGTCGGCGTCGGTGCTGACGGAGGCCATGTGCTGCGTGAAGCGATCATGGCTTGCCGCAAGGGCGGTCGCGTCTCGGTCCCCGGTGTCTATGGCGGCTTCCTCGATAAATTCCCTTTGGGCGCGATGATGGAGAAAGGTCTGCAAATCCGCACCGGCCAAACCCATGTGCAGCGCTACACAAAGGAGCTGTTGCACCGCATCGCCGAGGGCGAGATCGACACCCGCTTCATGATCAGCCACCGCCTGCCGCTGGAGCAGGCCGCCAAGGGCTATCACAACTTCCGCTTCGACCAGAACGACTGGACCAAAGTGGTCCTCAAACCCGGCATGCAGGCCACCGCCGCATAGCAAAAAAGGAGAGTGACATGCCAAACGAGCCAGATCACGCCAAAGAGAAACGCCCGCCCCATCGTGAGCGCCACAATGCGCAGGACGATCACGAAGGCGCGGCGCACCGCCCCGAGGAGTTCGATCCAAAGAACCCGCAAAAGGTGGTGAAGCAAGAGAAGTGAACGGCAAAGCAGCGCGAGAAAATCGCGCTGCTTTTTCGTATCGCCCGGGCATTTTCCGGGCGCCATCTCACGCACGCAGAAGGGGCAGATTAGACCCCGCGAATATTAACCGATTTCACAGAAAGGCAGAAAAGGATGCCACAGTTTCACAAAACCCTATCGCTCATATGCCTTCTGGCCCCCGCTGGGGCCTTGGCGCAAACGGTGGATCAGACAACAACCTCAGCCCCGGAGATGGAGCGGAACACCTCCGCCTCGGATTGGAGCCTAGAGGTGGGCGTCACGCCGAAATTCTTTTACCGTCTCAACGATGGCCCCGGTGCTGCCGAAAGCGCGGAGATCGAGGCTTTTGCGGAGGTCGCCTATGGCCCGGCCTATTTCCACGCCCTCGTACTATCGCTGGACGACCCAAGGGATGACGCGCAATTCGAACTGACGCTGGGCCACCGTGGCGATCTCACGGAGAAACTGGCCTATGACGCCTATTACACCCGCTTTCTGCGCGATGAGACGGGCGATGTGCGCGGCGAGTTGCATGGCAAATTCGACTATAGCGTGAGCGAAGAGTGGCGGGCCACCGTCGATCTGGGGGTCGAGCCGGAGCGGGGCGATTGGGTCTATAAGCTCGAAGGCGGCTATACGTTCAACGACCGCGTTGATGCCTATGCCTTTGTCGAGCGGAACGATATTCTGGATTATACGGGCTATGAGGTCGGGGTGAACTACGATCTCGACGAGGGCAACGCGCCGCTCGATGCGTCATTGCTCAGCTACGTGAACCACACCGAAGGCGGCGACACTGTTTTCGCGGTTCAGATCACGCTGTCACGTTTTCTGTTGGGCGATTGATGCGGGGGGAAACAGTTATGACAACTGACAAGAATTTGGTTCTGCTCGGCGGGGCGCATGTGCATCTGTCCGACCATCTGGCGCATATCGAACAGCGCGGCTGGCGCGTCTCGCATGTTTTCGACCGGGATGAGGCGCGCCGAGAGGCGCTTTGTGGCCAGCTCAAGGCCAGCCGGGTCGCGCTGACTGACCCTGCCCGATTGGATGTGCGCGGCGCGATTGTGTGCAGCGAAACGGTGTTTCATGAGGAGGACATCACCGCCGCCCTGAACGCCGGTCTGCCGGTCTTTGTCGAAAAGCCGATGGCGGGCAGCGCCGAAGCGGCGCGCCGCTGCGCTGACTTGGCCTGCGAAAAGGGTTTGGTCTTGGCGGCGGGGTATTTCCTGCGCAGGTCCGCAGCGCTCAACCACCTGCACGAGAGTATCGCGCGGGGCGAGTTGGGCAGGGTGCTAGAGGCCCGCGGACGCTTTTCCCATGACGGCGGCTATGCCGATTGGCTCGACCTCGATTGCTGGATGACCGACCCGGCGCGCGCCTGCTATGGCGGGTTCGTGGATGAGGCGGTGCATGTCATCGACCTTCTGCAATGGCTTGTCGGCCCCATCGCCTCGGGCCATGCGGTCACGGGCAACGCGCTTGGCTGGCCGGTGGATGACCACGGCGCGGCCCTGATCGAATTCGCGACCCCGCCCGTCACCGGCGTGGTTGAGGCGGGCTGGACGGATAGCGAAATGCGCCTTGAGTTGGACATCGTGGGCGAGGCCGGTTGGGCGCGCCTGCGGGCGGGTGTGCTGGACTTCGGTCTTAGAGGGCAACAGAAACCGGTCGAGAGCATAGAGCTTCCCCCGCTTGATGCGGGCGAGGGGGTGGAGCCGTTTTTGGACACTTTGGAAGGCAAGGATGCGACCGGCCTCGTGCCGCCGCAGGACGCCGCGCAGGTCAATGTCATGCTTGATGCCATGAAACTCAATCGCGGCGGATCGTGATTTTTCCGACCTTCTTGGAACAATGACCAACGGCGGGCGTTCTTTCGTTAATTGGTCAAAAAATTTACCTGAAATAGGAGCGGTCTTTATGTCCCACCCCTCCAACGTCCGGCCCCCCTCACGGCGCGATCTTTTGAAAATGATCGGTCTGGCCGCTGGTTCCTCCACCATGTTGCACGCCATGTCCTCACTTGGGCATGCCCGGCAAAGCCCTTACAAAGGCCCCATCGAACTTTCCGGCGCGCCTCAGGGGCGCAAGGTTGTTGTGCTTGGGGCGGGTCTTGCGGGCATGTGCGCCGCGCTGGAGCTGCGCAACGCGGGCTATGAAGTCAGCATTCTAGAGTATCAGAAACGCGCCGGGGGCCGTTGTTGGACCCTCAAGGGCGGCGATGAATTCGAAGAATTGGGCGGCTATAAGCAAAAGGTCGAATTCTCCAAAGGGCAATATATCAACATCGGTCCTTGGCGCATTCCGCATCACCATCTAGCGCTCTTGGACTATTGTCACCGCTTGAACGTGCCGCTGGAAGTTTTCGTTCAGGAAAACCAGAACGCCTATCTCCATTCGCAAACGGCATTCGACGGAAAGCCCATTCGCTATGGTCATGCTTGGGCGGATTACGTGGGCCAGATCACGGAGTTGCTGGCCAAATCGGTGGACAAAGGGCGGCTTGATAGCGCGCTGACCAAAGAGGACACTGAGATCCTTTTGGAATCCCTGAAATCCTTTGGCATCCTGAACAATGATTACAGCTATGAGGCCAGTCTCGATACCGCTGAATACCGCGGCTATCCTGAGAATGGCGCGCCGGGCGGGGGGCTTTACAACGCTGCGCCTGAACCTTCCGAGCCGATTGCCTTGGAAGACCTGCTGAAATCCCGCTTTTGGGAGAAGATGCGCAACCACACGACCTACCGCCACCATGCGCCGATGTTCCAGCCCGTGGGCGGCATGGAGGAGATCGCCCATGCCTTCGCCCGCGAGGTGGAGGATACGATCACCTATAACGCCAAGGTTGACCGGATCCGGCAGACCGAAAGCGGGGTCGAGGTGGAGTATTCCAGCGCCGATGGCGAAGGGGAGGGCGGGGTTGAAACGGCGGATTACTGTATCTGCACTATCCCCTTCACCGTGCTCAGCCAGCTTGATGTCGATGTCTCTGCCGACATGCGCCGCGTCATGCGGGCGCTGCATTACCATGAGGCGGTGAAAGCCGGGCTTGAGATGAAGCGCCGCTTTTGGGAACGGGATGAGCAAATTTACGGCGGCATCACCCTGACCGACCTGCCGATTGCCGAGATCAGCTATCCCTCGGCTGAGATGCATTCCGATGGGCCGGGCGTGCTGCTGGGCTGCTATGCCTATGGGCCGCATGCCTATGCCTTCAACTCGATGTCGCCCGAAGAGCGGCTTGAAACCGTGTTGGAGCAGGGCGCGCGGATCCACCCGCAGTACCGGGATGAATTCAGCAGCGGTGTGGTGCTGAGCTGGCACCGGGTGCCGTGGATGCTGGGCTGTTATTCCGATTGGGATGACCGGGGTCGCGATTATGAGATCGCTGCGACCATGGACAACCGTTTCGTCTGCGCGGGGGAGCATATCAGCTATCTGCCGGGCTGGCAGGAAGGCTCTCTGCTCTCCGCTCTGGATGCGGTGCGACAGGTCCATGACCGCGCGGTGAAGGAGGGTTGAACCATGCGTTATCTGATCTTTCCCCTGCTCATGGCGCTCGCCACGCCGGGCCTTGCGCAGGAGGACAATTCTCAGGTCGATGTCGGCCGGCGTGATCTGGGCTCCACCACCGAGAAATTCACCGATAGCGAGGGGGCCGATCTTTACCGCCGCGCCTGTTCGGGCTGTCACGGGCCGGAGGGCGAGGGGGCATACGGGGCCGGGAAATACCCCCCTTTGGCCGCCAACCCGCGGCTGGGGCACAAGCGCTATCCGGTCAACCTGATCCTCGAAGGCAATGGCGCCATGCCGGCCTTTGCCGATTGGCTGGACGATGAACAGGTCGCCGCCATCGTGTCCTACATCCAAACCAACTTGGGCAATGACTACGAAGGCGATGTCACCGCCGAAGAGGTCAAGCGTATGCGGGCCGAGTTCGCTGATCTGGAGGAGGGGTAGACCATGCGACTTTCAATTCTTGTTCCCTTTGCCACCTTCATCGCCTGTGCCGCTGCGGCGCAGTCTCCGCCACCGCTCTTTGACGACGCCGATGATGGCGGCGTCGAACGTGCCCCGGATACCGCTTTGGGCCGCACCGTCGCCTCAGGCGGCGCGCAGCAGGGCGGCGTCGGCATGAAATGCATGGCCTGCCACGGGCTGGATGACGCAGGCGCAGGCTTGGGCGAGATGCCCGGTCTGGCCGGGTTGCCCGCCGATTATATCGAAGCGCAACTTCAGGCTTTCATGGCGGGTGAACGGTTTTCGCCGATCATGGTGCCCATCGCCACGCAGTTGACCGAAGAAGAACGTTTGGCCGTGGCGGATTACTACGCCTCCGTCGCGCCGAAACTGTCCAAGTTCGATCACGGCACCCCGACCGATGTGGTGCAACAGGGCGGCGCGCTTGCGGCCTCTGGCAGTGACAGCGTGCCAGCCTGCAACCAATGCCACGGTGGCAGCGACACAAGCGGCGCGGCGATTCCGCGTTTGGCAGGGCAATCGGCGCAGTATATCGCCGATCAACTGGTGGCTTGGCAGAACGGCGACCGGGCGAATGGGCCGCTTAACGTCATGGAAGACATCGCCAAATCGCTTAGCGATGAGGAAATCCGCGCGGTTGCCCTATACTACCAGCAGACGCCGCCTGATGCGGAATAAAGCTACACCACTACGGATACAGATGGCCCCAAGCTGATGGCAATTCGCCCGGCCTCTTTCTTCCGGTCGGGATCCTCGACCGTGATGACCGTCGCGCGGCCGCGTGTAATTGCGCTGACCCTCGGCAAACACGCGCCGATCTTTGGCGCGTTGTGCCTGCCACCCGGCGCTTGGGCATTGGCCGAGGGGGACTTGCTGCTGGCGCTGGTCCTGCTCGCGCCGGTTGTCCTCTCGGGCATGGTGCATGTCGCGGTGCGGTCGCGCCCGCTGCCTGATGATCTGCGCGGGATGGAAGCGATGATGACCGTGGCTTTGGTCTTTCTCATTGCCGCGCTGTTGACCACACCCGCTTTCGTCACCCTTGGCATGCCCCCCATAGATGCGTTTTTCGAGGCGGTGAGCGGCATCACCACCACCGGCCTTACCGTCGCGCAAGAGGCGGAAAGCTGGCCTTTCGCGGGCCATGTCTTGCGCGGCTGGATGCAATGGTGCGGAGGTCTGGTGATCGCTACGGCGGTGCTGGCCCTACTGCTGCCGCGGGGGCGACCTGCGCGGCGTTTGGGGCGGGTCGATATCCAGCAGGGGGATCGCATTTCATCGACCCGAGAGCAGGCGCGGCAGCTTCTGACCGTCTATAGCGCGCTGACCTTGGTCATGGTGCTGCTGACCATGCTGGTGATCCCCGATTGGCGCGAGGCATTGGTGCTGACCCTCGCCGCGATTTCGACCGCAGGGTTTTCGCCCCGGGCCGATAGTCTGGCGAGCTATTCTCCGCTGGGGCAGGGCATGGTCATCCTGTCCTGCGTCTTGGGCGCGATATCGCTGCTGGTCTTTGTCTTTGTCGGCCAGGGGCGGCACCGTGAGGCTTGGAAGCTCGGCTCGGTCCAGCGCGTGCTGGTGGCGATTGCACTGGCGTTGGTCATTTACCTTGCTGCGGTGCTGACCACCTCCCAAGATCGCGAACTTACCCTCTACGCCCATGCGCTGAACCTGATTTCGGGGCTGACGACGGCGGGGTTTTCCACGGGGCCGGTCTATGATGCCGGTCCCGCGTTGCTGATCCTGTTGCTGGCGATGCTTTGGGGCGGCGATGCCGGATCGACGGCGGGGGGGCTTAAGCTCAGCCGTCTGCATGTCTGTATTGGCGCAGTGGTCCATGCGGTGCAGCATGTGCGGCTGACCGAACATGCCATCGCCCCCCTGCGCCACAGTGGGCGGCCCGTCTCGACCGAAGCGGTTGTGTCGCTTTTGGCGCTGGTGCTCATCTATTTCAGCTTTGCAGGGCTCTTGTGGTTTCACTTCGTGGCCCATGGCTACCCCCCGTTGCCCGCTCTGTTCGACACGATTTCAGCGCTTTCGACTGTGGGCCTCTCGACCGGGGCGGTGGGGGCGGACATGCCCGGCGATCTGAAACTCTCGGTCGCCTTTGCCATGTGGCTGGGCCGGTTGGAATTCATTGCGGTGCTGGCGCTTTTGCTGCCACGCAGTTGGACCCGCCCAAGTTAGGAGATTACCCATGCGTATCGTCATCATCGGCGCGTCGAGCTTTGGCCTCGCCATTGCGGAGGAGTTGATCGAAACCGACCGCGAGGTCGTGTTGATCGACAAGTCGCGCGAGTTGTTGGAACAAGCGGCAGAGCGGATCGACTGCGGCATGATAGAGGGTGACGGCAGCAACCCAGACGTGCTGCGCGAAGCCTTTCGCGACGAAGACGACGTGTGCATCGCCGTGACCAATGCCTCCGAGATTAACATTCTAGCGGCGCTCATTGGCCGCTCTATCGGCTATGGCCGGGTGATCCCGCAGATCACCTCGAACGCGCTGCTGCGGGTCTGTTGCGAGTTGGGCTTGGACGACGTGATCAACCCCCATGCCAAGGTCGCCGAAGACATCGTCGACATGCTGACAGGCGATGACGATGCGATGAAAGAGCCGCTGCTACAGGACGATCTGCTGCTGACCCGTGTCACCGTGCCCGAGCGTTTGGCCGGGGAGCGGTTGGACCTGCCGGGGCTAGGCCGCCTTGTCGCGCTGATCCGCGACGGGGAAGAGCAGTTGCCGGGCCGGGATGTCACCCTGCAAGAGGGCGACGTTCTGATCGTGGTGCTGCCGCGCGACAGGCAGGAAGACCTGACCAGAGCCTTCGCGGCAGGCTGACCCGCTCAGCCCGCGCTTTGGGCCAGCGTGTCATGCCGCAGCAGTTGCCGCACCTGAAGCGCCACCAGCACCATGAACAGCCCGCCGCCCGCGACCCACATGAGCGCGCCCGCCAGTTGCTGATCGGCCAAGGCGGAAAGCCCATAGGGCAGGGCGGTCAGCTCGTGCCAGCCATGCCACACCGTGGGGGCGAGGGTGAGGGTCACCGCAAAGGCGGTCAACTGTGCTGCGGTAAAGACCGCAGGCACCGCCGCTTGCGCTCCGGCCCCGCGGAACCCCATGAAGAGCGCAATCGCGCAGCCTGTCAGCGACAGATGCATCGCCCAATAGACAAGGTCGGACTGCAAGGTCGCCGCATAGGGCGTCGGGCTGTGCCACCCCCAAAACAGCAGGGCGAAGACCAAGACGAGGGGCCAGAGCGGCAGCCGTACCTTCGGCAGCGCCGCCGCGATCATCGGTGCGGCAATCAGCGTGAGCAGAATATGCTGCCCCACCCGGGCCGAGAACAGCGCCATCGAGGCCGCGCAAAGCGGTGAGATGAACAAAAACGCCACCAGCGCAGCACCGCTCAGCGCTTGGCCCCGCCGCTCGGCCCGCGTCCAGAGCAGGGCCGCGAATGCCAGCAGCCCGACCAGCAGAAAGGGGTCGAGGGTCCAGCGGGTCAAAAGCTCTCCGGGGAGGGGCGGTGTGCCGCAGAATGGGGTATAGGCGTCCTGTTGCATGAGGGGTCTCCTCTCTCTCTATCCGTGGCAGCCGGGCAGGATCAGCACCGGGGTTAGATTGGCCAGCGTGGCGATGAGCGAGATCAGCCCGGTCCACCATCCCGCGCGCAAAAGGGTGGTCTCATCCCGGTTCAGGTCCGACCGCCGTCCGCTATGCGCGCCCCGCCACATCCAAAAGATTTGCACCATCGCCATGGCAAGCGTCAGCACGACGGCGATGATCAGCAGGTGGTCCTGCCCCAGCAGCGCGCGCGGCGCGCAGGCGGCTGAGATCAGCGCGTAGATCAGCGTGAAATGCAGTGCCCAGAGCAGGGCCGGTTTGGCGATGCCTTTGGTCAGACCTCTCATATCGCGCCTCCTGCCAGCAGATAGGCCGCCGCCGTGACCCCGCCCATGATGGCCACCACCTTGGCGAATGTGGCGATGAGCAGGTTGGGCAGCATCTGCCCCGGCTGGACCGCGCCCACGGCTTTGCGCAGCGCATTGATCAGCGACCAGTAGAGCACCACGGCAAGGTATCCCGCCACGAAGGCGAAGAGCGCCCAGCCCACGGCGGCATAGGCCGACCCATAGGGATCGACCTCTTGGATCGACAGGAACAACAGCGCGCCCAAGGCGATGGCCCCCACGGCCAGTCCCAGATCGACGGCGATGACCGATTTGACCTTGGCCCCATAGGCCGCCCGGCGGCTGGCCCAACTGAACAGCAGCAGGCCCAGAGCGGCGAGGGCTGCCAGACCCGCCATGAGCGGATCAGCGGCGGGTGTCGTCTCGGCCCAATGGGGCTGGGTGTTCCACAGGTAAAGCCCGGCAAAGAGCAAGGAGGCGAAGAGTGCGGCGGAGATCAGCATCGTGCCCACCACCGCCAAATGCAGGTGACTGCGCGGATCGACGATATTAACCGGCAGGCGCAGTTTGCCCAAGCCGCTGTCGCGCAGCACGCCGCTGTCCGACGGCTCCCAAATCCACGCGGTGATCCCCGCCAGCGCGATGGCGAAACCGACCGCCACCAGCCAATAGGCCGAAGCCAGCGTCGCGCCAAAGCCAAGCGCCAGACCGAAGGCCGTGATCAGCGGCACCCATGTGGGATGGGGCAGGCGCACGATCTGCATCGGTGCGCCGGTCACGGGGTCATTGCCCATGGTCTCGCGCCGGTGGTCGGTGGTGGGGCGCAGCGCGCCTTCGACCTTATGGGCCGGGCGGTCCAGCAACTCGGGCTGATCCCAGAGCGGCTCACGCGAGCGGACGGTGGGAATGGCGTGAAAGTTGAACCCCGGCGGGATTGGCGGATAGAGCCATTCCAGCGTGCCCGCGCCCCAAGGGTTGCGCCGCGCGCGTAGCCCGTTGCGCTGGTGCCAGAAGAAGTCGAAGACAAAAAGCACCACGCCCGCGGCGAGGATGTAAGAGCCGATCGACGACAGCATGTTCAGTCGGTCCCAGCCCAGCCCCTCGGGGTAGCTGGCGATCCGCCGCGGCATGCCGCGCATGCCCGTGAGATGCATCATGAAGAAGGTCACGTTGAACCCGATGAACATCAGCCAAAAGACCCAGCGGCCCAGCGTGTCCGACATCATCCGCCCGGTGAAATGCGGCATCCAGTAGTAGAGCGCGCCGAACATCGGGAAGACGAAGCCGCCGATCAGCACATAGTGCAGATGCGCCACCACGAAGTAGCTGTCATGGGCCTGAAGGTTGAAGGGTACCGCGGCCACCATCACGCCGGTGAGGCCCCCCAGCACGAAGATGAACAGGAACCCGAGGATGAAAAGCATCGGCACCTCCATCCGCGGCTTTCCCTGTGCCAGCGTGGCGAGGAAGCAGAAAATCTGTACCCCCGTCGGGATCGCCACCATCGTAGAGGCGGCGGAGAACAGCGTCAGCGACATCACCGGCAGGCCCGTGGCGAACATGTGGTGCGCCCAGAGGCCGAAGCTGAGGAAACCCATCGTCACCACCGCCGCCACGGCAAACCCATAGCCGAAAAGCGGCTTGCCCACGAAGGTCGGCAGCATCGTGGCCACCATGCCCGCGGCGGGCAGGAAGATGATGTAGACCTCAGGGTGACCGAAAAGCCAGAACAGGTGCTGCCAGAGCAGGGGATCGCCGCCAAGCGCGATGTCGAAGAACGGCAGGCCCAGAAGGCGCTCGGCCTCTAGAAGGATCGAGCCGATGATCAGCGGCGGGAAGCCCACGGCGATCATGAAGGCGGTGATCAGCAGATACCACATCAGGATCGGCATCTTGGTCAGGCTCATCCCCGGCGCGCGGGTGCAGAGGATCGCGGCGATGATCTCCACCGCCGCGGTCACGCTGGCGATCTCGGCGAAAGTGATGCCGATGAGCCAGAAATCCGCCGAGAGGTCCTGCGTATAGGCGCTGGTCGAGAGCGGCACATACATGAACCAGCCCCCCGCGGGGGCGGCGTCGAAGACGAAGGACGACAGCACGATGATGCCGCCGAAGAGGTAGCAGTAATAGCCAAAGGCCCCGAGCCGCGGAAACACAAGGTCGCGTGCACCCACCATGAGCGGGATGAGATGCACCGCGAACCCCTCCAGCATGGGGATCGCGAAGAGGAACATCATGATCGTGCCATGCATCGTGAAGACCTGATTGTAGGTCTCGGAGTCGAGGAAGGTATTGTCCGGCACGATAAGCTGGGTGCGCACCAGAAGGGCGAGGAAACCAGCGATCAGGAAAAAGACGAAGCCGGTGACGAGGAAGCGTTTGCCCACCACCCGGTGGCTGACCGAGGACAGATAGCGGATGCCCGGCGGGGCGTCCCAGATCCGCTCGAACCCTTTGTCCGGCGCGCCCTTGGCGCTGCCGGAATAGGTCTGATCCTCGGGCAGATCCACGACATATGCTTTACGGTCCGTCATTTAAGGCTCGCCAGATAGGCCGAGAGCGCGCGCAGGTCGGGTCCCGGCAGATGGTTGTAAGAAGGCATCTTGGCCCCCGGTTTCATCGCGGTCGGATCCGCGATCCAACCCGCGAGCGTGCCTTGGTTCATGCGGTACATTCCTGCGCCAAGACTGCCGCGCGCGCCCACGCGGGTTAGGTCAGGCCCAAGCGTTCCGGTCTCAGCCACGCCGCGGATGGTATGGCAGGCGGGGCATCCCGCCTCGACAAAGACATCGCGCCCGCGGGTCAACTCCGTGGTGGCCGCGTCTCGCGCCTCGCCACTGCTGCGCTGCATCCAAGCGTCGAAGTCTTCGGGCTCCATCACGACGACCTCAAAGGCCATTTTGGGGTGCGACAGCCCGCAAAACTCAGCGCATTGCCCGCGGAAACGCCCTGTTTCGGTCGCCATGATCGGCAGGCTGTTCACCCGGCCCGGGATCATATCCATCTTGCCGGTAAGCTTGGGCACCCAGAAGGAATGGATCACGTCGCTGGATTTCAAGCGAAAGGTCACCGGGCGGCCTTTGGGGATGACGATTTCATTGGCGCCGCGCATGGCCCAGCCTTCGGGGTCATAGACCACGTCCCACCAGAATTGCTTGCCGGTCACTTCGATGACCAGCGCCTTGGGGTCTTCCAAGGTGATGCGTTGCAGGATGACGGTGGAAAAGCCCATCAGGATCAGAACCGAGACGAGCGGCAGGGCAATGCCCCCCGCCCAGATCCACCATTTGCGCGGGGCGAGCTTACCGGCCAGGACGCCCCAGACGAAGAGCAGCAGCAGCACGAAGATCACGCCGAAAGCGACCGTCATGCCGATGGTCAGCCCGTTGATCGCCGTGGCGCCGACCCCTTCAGGCGCCAGGGCGGATTGCACGCCGTATTCGCCAAGCGTGGACTGTGCGGTCTCGCTCATTCGCGCACCTCCGATCCCAAAAGATAGGTGGCGATGTCGCGCGCTTCGTCACGTTTCAGGCCAAGGTTCGGCATGGCGGTCTCAGGGCTATGGGCGGGCGGGTTCATTAACCAACGGGTCAGATCGCCGGGGCGGTTCGGCAAAACGCCTGCGACATAGGATTGTCGGGCGAAATCATGCAGGTCGGGGCCAACGGTGCCTTGGGCATCGCGCAGCCCCGGCACGCGGTGGCAAGCGCCGCAGCCATGAAGCCGGATCAGGGCAACCCCGCGCTGCGGGTCGGCATCCAGAAACCGGCGCGAGGCGGCTTCGTAATCCGGGGTCTTTTCCACCAGTCCTTGGCGAATGTTGATCCGGGCCCAGTCCGACACCTGTTGCGAGGCTTCTCGAATCGGTCCTGACACAGCGGCGGCAAGGCTGCTTTGCGGCGGCAGGGCCGACCAGACCATCGCGAGGCCAGTCAGCAGCAGAACCGATATGACGGTGAAGACGCGCATGCCTCAGCTCACTGCGTCGGCGCCGTGGAAGGCTCCAACAGCGGTGACGTCTCGGGCGGCAGCGGCTGCGTCGGGCGGACACGGTTGTAATAGGCGCTGACGGCTTCGTTGTCTTTCTGGGTCATCTTCTTGGCAATGGCGGACATGACATTGTCCACGTCATTGTCGCGCTTGCCCTCTTTCCACATCTGCAATTGATGCGCCATGTAGCTGGCATATTGCCCGGCAAGGTACGGGACCGAGGGCGGGTTGCCGAGGCCGCTTGGCCCGTGACAATTCACACAAGCGGGCACGCCGCGCTCAGCCGAGCCGACAGCGCCAAGCTGGCCGCCCCATTGCAATGTCATGCCGTCCACATCGCTCAAGGGCGGGGTGTAGGGAGCCGAGATCGTGGCGTAATAGGCAGCAACAGCCTCCATCTCTTCTTCGGTCAGCTTCTTGGCGATGCCCGACATGACACGGTTCTGCCGGTCGCCCGAGGCGTAGTCCTTGAGTTGCTTGTAAGTGTACCACCCGGCCTGACCTGCGAGCCGTGGGAAAGCGCCCGAACCGTCGCCCGCGCCGTCGCCGCCATGGCAGGTGATGCAGGCCATGCCGCTGTCGCCCGCCTCGGAGCCGCCCATCGCGACCAGCCGCCCAAGTTCCAGCACATCGTCGTCGACCTCGGTGTTGACCGTCGCATTGAAGCGCAGAACGTCGTCCTGCAAACGTTGCTCCATCGCCGAAATCCCGGGGGCGGCCTCGTAATTCTGGGCGCGGATGAAACCGGCGGAAATGCCGAGAACGGCGATCGCGCTACAGGTCGTCAGAACGGTACGGAATGTCATGGGGCGGTCCTTTCGATCTGTCTTAGGCATCCATCAAGGGGCCGGGGTTCGGCAGGTAGTCGCGTTTCATGTGTTCAAGCGTCCAATAGGCGAGGCCCATCAGTGGCCCGGTGGGGTTGTAGCCAAGGTTCTGCGGGAACAGGCAGGCACCGAAAACAAAGACGTTGTGATGGTCCCACATCTGGCCATAGCGGTTGACCACGCTGGTTTCGGGGTCGGTGCCGATCACCGCGCCGCCGACGTTATGGGTGGTCTGATAGGGGACGATGTCATAGTGGCTGTCGATCGCCGCGTTGTTGCTGCCGCTAACGGAAGTCACATTGTCCATCTCGCGGGCGACCTCCATCGCGCGCTGCATCACATAGTCTGACATCTTGCGGTCATTCTCGGGGAAATCGAAGGTCATGCGTAGCAGCGGGCGGCCATAGGCATCGGTCCATGTCGGATCAAGGTCGAGGTAATTCTCGGGCGTCGAGACCGAGGAGCCATGCACCACAAGATCGGCGTGATGATTGTAGTTCTCGCGCACCGCGCGTTTCCACTCCGCGCCCCATTTCGGCGTGCCTTCGGGCACCGGCTGATAGCCGATGGGCCGGCCATGGTATTGTTTGCAGGCGATATAGCCGCCGCCGACGAACCCCAGATCGCTATGGTCGAAATTGTCGCCGTTGTAATCGTCGATCACCACGCCGAGCGCGCCCGCACCCATGTAGGGGTCGGTTTTCACGCTGTCGTCGAAGAAGGCGTCGACCCCGGCCACGGTTTGATAGCTGTAGTTGCGCCCAACGACGCCGGTGCGGGTTTCGGGGTCATAGGGTTTGCCAAGGCCGGAGACGAGCATCAGATGCACGTTCCACAGCGCATAGGCGTTCATGCAGATCGTGTCGGCGGGCTGAAAAACTTCTTCGCCGTTCTCATCAAGATAGATCGCGCCGGTGGCGGTCTTGCCGTCTTCGCTCTTCTCAATGCGCAGCACCTGCGCATTCAGGCGGATCTCGAAATTCTCGTGGTCCTTGATCCGGTCATAGACGCAGATGATCGGGTCGGCCTTGGCGTAGTAGCCACAGCCGAAACGCTCGCAAAAGCCGCAATAGGTGCAGGGGTGCAGCTGCGCGCCATAGGGGTTCACATAGGCTTTGGTCACATTGGCCGAGGGCATCGGGAAGGGGTTCAACCCCATCCGCTCGGCCGCCTTGCCAAAGAGCGTGTTGGAGATCGGCTGGCGCATTGGCGGGTTGGGGTAATCCGCGCTGCGCGGCCCCTCAAAGACGTTCCCCCCGGCAAGTGCGTCGCCGTTTAGGTTGCCAGCCTGCCCGGCGGCTCCGCAAATCCGTTCGAAAAAGTCAAGATGCGGTTCAAGCTCATCATAGGTGACGCCCCAGTCCTGAATGCTGAGGTCGGGGCCGATAAAATCCTTGCCGTAGCGCTCTTCGTAATGGCTGCGCATCTCAAGGTCAGAGGGCAGGGGCCGCCATAGCTGGCCGTTCCAATGGATGCCTGCACCGCCCAAGCCCGATCCGGGCAGGAAAGACCCCAGGCGCCGCATTGGCAGTGCCTGTTGGTCACGGTTGTTGCGAAAGGTCAGCGTCTCTTTCTTGACGTCGACCATATGTTCATAGCGGTGGGCGTATTTGAGTTCGTCATGTTCCTCGGGCGCGCCGAAGGATGTGGCGGTATGGCGTTGTTTGCCCCGCTCCAGCACCACGCAGCGCTGCCCGGCATGGGCCAATTCGTAGGCGGCGGTCAGGCCGGTCCAGCCACCGCCAATGATCAAGACATCGGTTTTGGGAAGCTTTCTGGATGCCATCAGTCAGACCCTCCGTCAATCGCGCGGGGCGGGTAGGGGGAGCCGCCACGATCATGGGCAATGCCACGCGGCGGCGGCGTGACCGAACGTTCGTGTTCATCCACCCGCTCAGTGTAATAGGCATGCGCCCCCGGGAACCCGACCATGCGCCAGCCGGCGTAATCATGATTGCCCAGATAGATCGGATCGGCGAAATAACCCTGCCGCGTCAGCTTCCACAATTCGGCGATCAGCGTGCCGATAAAATCGTCCCGGTTCGATAGTTCTTCGACATGATCGGCGCGGGCGGTGGCATCCATCGTGGCAAAATCCCCCAATTGGCGCGCCTGTTCTATCCCTTGGCGGAGGAGTTGGGCCGGTGTGAATTCAAGCTGATATCCCTGTTCGGCCACAGCCCCATCGGGAAAAGGCGGCTCAAGGTAGAGCCCTTTCCCCGCGCCATAGGCCGTGGCCATCTGGTAATCGATAAAGTCGACCACACCGGCTTGCGAGGCCGAGGGAAACTCATCTTGAGGAATGAAAACATCGACCACGGCGGCCATCCACCGCGCTTCGTCATTCGTGAAAAACGCCCAAGGCCGATCATCGCGGGCGGCGAATGCGTGTTGCACCGGCAATCCGACAGTCGCGGCACCTGTACCAAGTGCGATTTGGGCTAAAATAGCTCGCCGTGAAAAGAGCTTTGCCATAAATTGCGGCTCCGCTTGAAATTTTGGTCTGCATCACATCAACGGTAAACTTCCCGTGGGGTTCCGGAACTTTGTGAACTTTTTCACTAATTGGCGCGAACGGATCGCCCCCTCGCGCGTTGACCGGGCATGTTTGCAAGCCTTTCCACCCCGATCCTCTTCGCTCTTGGCGGTCTCGCCGGGCTTGTCATTCTCGTGACCGGCTACCGTATGACGGGGCTCAGCGACCAGATCGCGGACCGGACCGGCTGGGGGGAGGCGCTGGTTGGCGCGGCCCTGCTCGGCGCGGCCACTTCCATGTCTGGCACCGTCGTCTCGCTGACCTCGGCGCTGGACGGGCGGGCGTCTTTGGCTTTCTCGAACGGCATCGGCGGCATCGCGGCGCAGACGGCATTTCTGGCCTTGGCCGATATGATCTACCGGCGGGCCAATCTGGAACATGCGGCAGCCGATCTGGCGAATGTCTTTCAGGCGGGGCTTTTGCTGCTGCTGCTAACGGTGCCGCTGATGGCCTTCACCGCGCCGGAGGTTGCCTTTTGGGGCATCCACCCGGCCAGCATCGCGCTGTTTGCGCTTTACGCCTATGGGATGCGCGCCACCGCTCGCCTGCGGGAAGAGCCGATGTGGCACCCAGTGTCCACCTCGGACACCCGCGCGGATGAGCCTGAGGACGACGAAGAGGCTGCAAAACCCGTCGGCGCTTTGGTCGTGCCGTTTTTGATCTTGCTGGTGCTGATGGGCCTCTCCGGTTTCGCCGTGGCACGGATTGCGGCGGAAATCTCGGACCGGTTTAACCTTTCTGATACAGTGGTGGGGGCGACTATGACGGCGGTGCTTACGTCTCTGCCCGAGCTTGTGACCACCCTCGTCGCGGTGCGGCGCGGGGCGCTGCAATTGGCCGTGGGCGGGATCATCGGCGGCAATACGTTCGACACGCTGTTCCTCACCCTGTCGGACATCGGCTATCGCGACGGATCGCTCTATCACGCGATCACTGCGGATGACCTGTTTTGGCTCACCGTGGCGATGATGATGACGGCGGTTCTGATCCTTGGCCTGATATTTCGCCAGCGCAAAGGGATCGGTTGGGAGAGTATCGGCCTTCTGGTGATCTACGCAGGCGCGCTTGCGGTGCAGGTTCTCTAAATTCACGTAACAAGGGAACTATCTCATCAAAATCCCGTTATCCCCATGATGCTACCGGCCTTGCCCGCCCGAATTTTCAGCAGGAGATAATCATGAGAAACGCGCCGCTTCTAGCAATTACGCTGATTGGCAGCCTCGCCGCCACGGCACTGCGATCCGAGACTGAGACACCGCAATTCATTCCCCAAGACACGATGATCGCCTTGTCGAGCCTGAATGGTCACAAGCTGTTCTTGCCCGCAAAGGATGAGCCGCTTGCCGAGATCGACCTCGAAGAATTGAAAGAGCCCATGGAAGGCTGGACCATGGCCGGGCAGGTGTCCGAAGTGGTCATCAGCCGCGATGGAACACTGCGCGGCATCATCGTCGATGCGGGCGGATTTCTGGGCAAGGGGGCGACGCGGGTGTTGTCGCTCGATGATCTGCGTTTCCTGCCGGACGCGGATGAAGTGAACGAGTTCTTCCTGCTCTATACCGGGCAGAAAGAAGACCTGAAGGCCGCCCCGGAATACAACGAAGACGACGTGCGTCTGCGGGCCGCCGATATGCGCGAAGGTGGCGAAAAGATCGAGATCGTTAAATTGAGCGATCTGGATTCGGAAGAATTTCTAGGACTCGCGGCCTTTGGCCAGAACGACAATTGGATTGGTGAGATTTCGCAGGTCACCTTTAGCGAAGATGGCCAGATCAAAATGGTGATCCTCGACATCGGCGGCTTCCTTGGTTTGGGCGAAACGCAGGTCGCCGTGCCGCTGGATATGATCGAGTTGCGCCGTTTGGGCGGAGACGATCTGCGGGCCTATGTCTCGGCGACCGAGAAAGAATTGCAAGAAATGGAGCCTTGGGAAGAGGACGGCTGAGCCCCCGGGGGCGCGTTCAATTTCGGAACCAAGCGCAAGACATATTTTAGGAGAGCAAGATGGAGAGCGCGAAATTTGACCTGCACCTGATCGACTATGCGATTGTGGTGGCCTATTTTATCGGTGTCGTCGCCCATGGTATTTACGTTTCGCGCAAACAATCCGGCGGGTCCGAGGATTACTTCCTCGCCGGGCGATCCCTGCCTTGGTATCTGATCGGCTTCTCGCTTTTCGCCTCTAACATGTCTGGCTCCAGCTTTGTGGGGCTGATGGGCGGGGCCTATGCGAATGGCGTCGTGATCTTCAATTACGAATGGACTGCGGCGCTGGTCTTGATCCTATTCGCGATCTTCATTCTGCCGTCTTACCTGCGGGCCAAGATCTCGACCGTGCCGGGATTTCTGGAAGAGCGCTATGACGTCCGCTCACGTCGGGCGTTTTCGCTTTTCACCATCCTCGCCATCATGTTCATCGACACGGCGGGCGCGCTTTATGCGGGTGGGTTGGTGATCTCAAATGTCACCGGCTACCTCAACCTTTGGGCCGCCGTCGCCGTGCTGGCTTTGGTCGCGGGCATCTACACCATTCTGGGCGGTCTTTCGGCGGTTGTCGTGACCGATACGGTGCAGGCGATCTTGCTGATCATCGGGGCCGCCGCCCTGTTCTGGATCGGCCTTGATGAGATCGGCGGCTGGGAGGAGCTGTTTACCGGCACGCCCGAGGATATGACCCATATGATCCTGCCCGCGGACGATGATTTCTTGCCGTGGACGGGGCTTTTGGGCGTTATCTTGCTCGGCTTTTACTATTGGACGATCAACCAGTTCGTCGTGCAGCGGACGCTGGGCGCGAAGGACCTGAAAGAAGGGCAGATCGGGGCGATCTTCGCCGGTTTCCTGAAACTGCCGAACATCTTTTTGATGGTGCTGCCGGGGGTGATCGCGCTCAAGCTCTACCCCGATCTTGAAACGCCTGACCTTGCTTTCCCCACACTGGCGTTTGAGCTGATGCCGATCGGCGTGCGCGGGCTGATCATGGCGGCGTTGATTGCGGCGATCATGTCCTCGCTCGACTCCGCCTTGAACTCTGCCTCAACCTTGGTGGTAAAGGACTTTGCCGAGCCGATGTTCAACGTGAGCGAAGAGCGTCAGGTCTGGATGGGCAAGCTGGTCACCGCCGGCGTCATGGTCTTTGGCGCGATCTATGCCCCGATGATTGCCGGATTCGAAAGCCTGTTCAGCTATTTCCAATCTTCGCTGTCCTATATCGTGCCGACCATCGTCGTGGTCTATATCCTTGGCCTCATGTTCAAGCGGCTGAACGGCAACGGCGCGTTTTGGACGATCATGTTTGGCCTCATCATCGGCATTCCGCTTTTCGTGCTGAAAGAGGTGACGAATTACTGGGCCTATATGGGGCTGCCGGAAATCCACTATACGGTGATGTCGTCGATCATGATGACCATTGGGATCATCCTGCATTTCGGTATTTCCTACGCCACCTCGCCGAAGGAAAAAGAGAATATCGAAGACCTCGTTTGGCAGGGGGAAGAGGCCAAGGAGATCTTTACCCAATGGGAGAAACCGCTGTGGCAGGATCGCACCCTCTGGGCCGGGCTGCTTGTTGTGGCCACGCTGGCGATGGTGGTTTGGTGGGCCTAAGCGATGGAGACGCTGGACCGCATAGCGACAGGTGTTGCAACGCAGCTTGAGAACGCGCCCGATTTCGTCCGCCCCCTGCTTGCCGTGCTTCTGGCCTGTGCGGCGGGGCTGGCGGTGCATTGGATCGGATACCGTATTCTCGACCGCGTAATCTCGGAAAAGAACATCACCGGGCGGTCCTTGCTGCGCCGGGCGCGTAGGCCGCTGCGCCTTGCCGCCGTGGTCGCAGCACTTGCTTGGGTTCTGCCCAATGTCCGGCTCTACGGCTGGCAGGACGGGGCGGCGCATCTGTTTTTGGTCTTGCTGATCATCCTCGTCGGCTGGACGCTGATCCTGCTGACCAATCATTTCGCGGAACGCGCCGTGCGGCGGCATCGGTTGGACGTCGAAGACAATCTTTCGGCCCGCAAGTTCGTGACCCAAGCGCGCGTGCTGCGCCGGACCGTGACCATCATCTTGGGGATTTTCACCGCCGCTGGGGTGCTGTTGACCTTTGAAAGCGTGCAGAAATACGGGGCCGGGCTTTTTGCCTCGGCCGGGGCGGCGGGGCTGGTCGTCGGGCTGGCGGCCCGCCCGGTGCTGACCAATCTGATCGCGGGGCTTCAGATCGCCATCACCCAGCCGATCAGGCTCGAAGATGTGGTGATCGTCGAAGACGAATGGGGCTGGGTCGAAGAGATTTTCGCGACCTATGTCGTCGTGCGTCTGTGGGATTGGCGGCGCATGGTGGTGCCGCTGTCTTATTTCATCGAAAAGCCGTTTCAGAATTGGACCCGCGAAAGCGCGTCGATCATCGGCACGGTGTTTTGGTATCTCGATTACACGGTGCCGATCGGCGCAATGCGCGCGAAGCTTGAGGAACTGGCCAAAGCCTCGCCCCTATGGGACGGGCAGGTGGTCAACCTTCAGGTTTCCGAGACCGAGAAAGACAGTATCGCCGTGCGTGGTCTTGTTAGCGCCCGGACCTCACCACAGGCATGGGATCTGCGCTGTGAAATCCGCGAGAAGATGATCGACTGGCTGCAAAAGGAGCACCCCCAAGCGCTGCCGCGTCTGCGCGGGAATATGGAGATCCGCCGCAGGGATGAGGGGCCGCCGAACAGCGAGGCCCCGGCGGTGCCCTGAAGAAGTCGACCAATGAAAACAACAACAAAGGAAAATCAGGTGGAAAATATCGCACGGCGTCTTGGCCTGAAAACGGACCCGGTCATCTTTTTCATTTCAGCCGGGCTGACTGCGCTATTCGTCCTGCTCTTGGTCATTGTCCCCGAACCGATTGGAGAGGTCTTTGCCCTCGGTCGGGCTTGGGTCGTGACCAATCTCGGCTGGTTCTTCATTCTTGGCGTGAATGTCTGGCTGGGTTTTCTGATTTGGGCCGCCGCGTCGCGCCACGGCCATATCCGATTGGGGCCGAAAGGCTCTGAGCCGGAGTATTCGAACCTGTCGTGGTTCACCATGCTTTTCGCCGGGGGCATCGGCACCGTTCTCATGTTCTGGGGCGTGGCAGAGCCGATCAGCCATTTCCAGAAGCCGCCCCTGCCGGGGGTGGAGCCCTATTCGGAACAGGCGGCGAAAGACGCGATTTCAATCGCGATTTATCATCTGGGGCTGCACACTTGGGCGATTTTCACGCTGCCGGGTCTGGCCTTTGCCTATTTCATCAACCGCTATGATCTGCCGGTGCGCGTCAGCTCGGTTTTTTATCCCCTGCTGCGTGAGGGTATTCACGGGCCGGTGGGCAAAGCCATTGATATCGTGGCCATCTTGGGCACGATCTTTGGCGTGGCGGTGTCCCTCGGTCTCGGCTCTTCGCAGATCGCGGCGGGGCTGTCCGAGCTTTTCGGCTGGGATGCTTCGACCTTTTTGAAGATCATGATCCTCGCCGTGCTGACCATGGTCGCCGTTGGCTCGATCGTGGCGGGGCTCGACAGCGGGGTGAAGCTCTTGTCGAATATCAACATCGGCATGGCAGTTCTGCTGATGATCTTCGTGCTGGTGACCGGATCGACCCTGTTTCTTTTGCGCGGCATTGTCGAAACCGCGGGGCTTTATCTGCAAAACCTGCCGCGGCTGGCATTTTGGAACGATATGCTGGCCAATCGGAACCCGTCGAACGGGGATTGGGGCTGGCAAGGGGATTGGACGGTCTTTTACTGGGCGTGGACGGTCACTTGGTCGCCCTTCATCGGGCTGTTCGTGGCGCGGATTTCGCGCGGCAGGACCATTCGCGAATTCGTCTTCGGCGTCCTTCTTGCGCCGACGGCTTTCACGTTGATCTGGTTCTCGATCTTCGGCTGGCAGGCCATCGGCTTTGACGGCATCGGCACGGCAGCGCGGGAAGCGATGGGCGATCAGGCGGGCGAGATCAGCCGGGCGGTGGCAGAGAGCATCCCCCTCGCGCTTTTCGTCTTTCTTGAGCATTTCCCATTCACGCTCTTCGTCCAAGGCGTGGCGATCATCATCGTGGCGATCTTCTTTGCCACCTCGTCGGACTCCGCTTCACTGGTCGTCGATATGCTTTGCACCGGCCATGCCAAACCCGGCCCCGTGCGCCAGCGGGTCTTTTGGGGTCTTGCCGAAGGGCTGGTGGCGGCGATGCTGATCTTGCTGACGGGCGACACTGGGCTCACCGCTTTGCAGCAGGTGATCACCGTGGTGGGGCTGCCGATCTTTGTGCTGGTCTGCATGATGATACCGTCCTTGGTGCGCGGCTTTAAGCTTGAGGATATCGACAATGTTTCGGTCAACGGGCGGCCAAAGCTAAGGGATTTCTAGGACGGCTTGTAGCCCCGACTGACCGCCGGTTTGCAGCGGTCGCGGGAGGGGGCGGCGGGGGAGGTCTCCCACCCGCCACCCCTCAACATCTTGATCTTCCCGTAAAACATCACTAGCCGTAACGTAACTTCGCGACAGGCGACCGGGGTATCTATACCCCGGTGTCGGAACCGGCTATGCCTATGGCCAAGATCGTTGCGGCGGGCGAAATGCCGCGACGGATCGCAGCGCAGAGGGGCGCGCGCCATCCTTTGGCCGCGTGTTTCGACCGCGCCTGCGGCTGGGCAAAGCGCCCACGCCAGTGCGAGGGCGGCGGCCAATGACGCGGCACCGCAGCAAGACGCCGAGCGCTTTGTCAGAGCGTTCGAGCAAGAAAACAAACAAAGGGGGATACAATGACCAATTTCACAAACCGTCAAAACGGCCCGAGCCGTCGCAGCTTTCTAGCCGGGACCGCCGCCGCCGTGGGGGCAGGGCTGATCCTGCCACGCGGAGCGCGGGCACAGGCGCAACCCAAGAAGGGCGGCACCCTGCGGGTGGGCTTTACCCAAGGCTCCACTTCCGACAGCCTTGATCCGGCGACCTTCAACAACGACTTTATGTTCGCCAGCGGCTACGCGGTCTTCAACACCCTGACCGAGATCGCCCCCGACGGCACCGCCCAGCCCGACCTTGCAGAGAGCTTTGAGGCCAGCAGCGATGCGGCCAAATGGACCTTCCGCCTGCGCGACAATGCGCAATTCTCGGACGGCAAGACGGCCACGGCGAATGACGTGATCGCTTCGATCCGTCACCACATGGGGCCCGAGTCCAAATCCGGTATCAAACCGTTGCTTGAGCAGATCACCGATATCCGCGCCGATGGCGATAAGGTCGTGATCTTTGAACTGGCCGCCGGCAACGCGGATTTCCCGTTCATCTTCAATGATTACCACCTCGGCATTCGCCAAGACACCGGCGATGGCACGATTGACCCCAACAGCCGCATCGGCACCGGCGGCTATGTGATCGATGTCTTCGAGCCGGGCGTGCGGGTCGAACTGTCGCGCCGCGATGACTACTGGAAAGAAGGCCGCGCGCATTTCGACAAGGTCGTGATCCTGAAAGTCGGCGATCCGGCGGCCCGGATGAACGCGCTGATGACCGGTGAGGTCGATCTGATCGACCGGCCCGACCTCAAGACCATCAACCTTCTGGGCCGCGCGCCCAACGTGAAGATCCACACTCAAGACGGCACGCTGCATTACATCATGCCGATGCAGACCAACACGGCGCCCTTCGATGATCTGAACGTGCGCATGGCGCTGAAATACGGCATCAACCGCGAAGACATGATCGAAAAGGTTCTGCGCGGCTATGGCACCGTGGGCAATGACCAACCGATCTCGCGCTCCATGCCCTATTACAACGACGATCTGGAACAGATCACCTATGATCCCGAGCGGGCGAAGTACCACCTGAAACAGGCGGGTCTGGAAAGCCTCGACGTGACGCTCTCGACTTCGGATGCGGCGTTCAACGGGGCGGTGGATGCCTCTGTGCTCTTTGCCGAAAGCGCGCGGCCTGCTGGTTTGAACATCGACGTGAAGCGCGAGCCGGATGACGGCTATTGGTCGAACGTCTGGCTGCAAAAGCCCTTCTGCTGCTCCTATTGGGGTGGTCGCCCGACGCCTGACCTCATGTTCTCGACCGGCTATGCCGCCGATGCGGAGTGGAACGAGACCAAATGGGACAACGAGCGCTTCAATGAACTGCTGTTGCAGGCCCGGCCCGAGCTGGACCAGACTCGCCGCGCCGAGATGTACGGCGAGATGCAGAAGATCGTGAAAGAGCAGGGCGGCGCGCTGATCCCGGCCTTTGGTCAATATGTCTCGGCCATGAGCGAAAGCGTTCAGATGCCCGAGGAAGTGTCCGAGATGTGGGATCTCGACAGCCAGCGCTTCATCGAACGCTGGTGGATGTCCTAAGCCACAGCTTCACGCGGGCGGCCCCCAAGGGCCGTCCGTTTCCCGCACCAATGGCCCGCCCCGGGCCGGAGAAAACCTTAAAATGTCCCGGCTTCAGAAGCTTGTTATCGGCCGAGTGTCCCTCGGCATTCTGACCCTCTTTGTCGTATCCGCCCTCATGTTCGTTGGCATCGAACTCTTGCCCGGTGATCTGGCGCAGCAGATCCTTGGCCAATCGGCGACTGAATCGACCCTCGCGGCCTTTCGCGCCGAGCTTGGCCTCGATCAGCCTGCGCATCTTCGGTATTTCGATTGGCTCGGCGGTGTGCTGCGCGGCGATTTCGGCACCTCTCTGGCCTCGGGGCGCGAGGTGTCTGAGCTTTTGGGCCCGCGGCTTGCCAATACCATGTTTCTGGCCGTCTATGCCGCCGTCATCGCCGCCCCGCTGGCGGTGATCCTTGGGCTGCTGGCGGCGCTGTGGCGCAACACGCTGTTTGACCGCGGCGTCAACCTGACCGCGCTTTCCGCCATCTCCATGCCCGAGTTTTTCGTGGGCTATGTCCTGATCCTGTTTTTGTCGATCAAAGCAGGCGTCTTTCCGACGCTGGCACGGATCGACAGCGCCACGGGGCTTTGGGACGCGCTCTATCGCAGCTTTCTGCCCGCGCTGACGCTTATTCTGGTGGTCGTGGCGCATATGATGCGGATGACGCGGGCGGCCATCATCAATGTGCTGGCCTCGCCCTATATCGAGATGGCCCGCCTCAAGGGCGTGCCGCGCTGGCGCATCATTCTGCAACACGCGCTGCCCAATGCGCTCGCGCCGATCGTCAATGTGGTGGCGCTGAACCTTGCCTATCTGGTGGTCGGCGTGGTGGTGGTTGAGGTCGTCTTTTCCTACCCCGGTTTGGGCCAGTTGTTGGTCGATGCCGTCTCCAGCCGGGATTTCCCGGTGGTGCAGGCCGTGGGGCTGTTCTTTGCCGCTGTCTATATCACGCTGAACGTTCTGGCCGACATCATCTCGATCATGTCGAACCCGCGTCTGCGGCACGGGAGATAACGATGAAATCTTTGCTGAAATCCGCGCCCCCTTCGGCGATCTTTGGCATGGTGGTGCTGGTCCTGGTGGCGATTACCGGGCTTTTCGCCCCGTGGATCGCGCCCTATGGCGAGACGGAGGTGGTGGGCGACGCCTATCTGCCGTGGAGTGGTGCGCATCCGCTTGGCACCGACAATCTTGGCCGCGATATGCTGTCACGCATGATCTTTGGCGCGCGCAATACGGTTGGGCTGGCGCTGCTGACCACGGCCATTTCCTTTTCGGTCGGGGCCACGCTGGGGATGCTGGCCGCGCTAAAAGGCGGCTGGCTGGACGAAGTCCTGTCGCGGCTCGTCGACGTGTTGATGGCCGTGCCGCCGCTGATCTTGGCGCTGATGCTCTTGGCCATTGTCGGCCCCTCGATCCCCAATATGGTCGGGGTGATCGCGGTGATCTATGTGGCGCCGGTCTACCGCCTTTCGCGCGCCGCGGCGATGAATGTCGTCGGTCTTGATTTCGTCGAGGCCGCCAAGCTGCGCGGAGAGCGCACGCCGTGGCTGCTGCGGCGCGAAATTCTGCCCAACATCTGGTCCACCCTGATCGCTGAATTCGGCGTGCGCTTTTGCTTTGTGTTTCTCTTTATCGCGGCGCTGTCCTTTCTTGGCATCGGTATTCAGCCGCCGACGGCGGATTGGGGGTCGATGGTGAAAGAGAACGCCACCCTGATCAGCTTTGGCGATATCACCCCGCTGATCCCGGCGGCTGCCATCGCCTTGCTGACCGTCGCGATCAACCTGATCGTCGATTGGATGCTGCACCGCGCCAGCGGTCTGAAAAGTTAACCGAGCAGGGGCCAAGCATATGGGAAACCTTCTGAACATTCGCGGTCTCCGGCTTGAGGCAGGCAGCCGCGCGCGGCCCAATGTGATCATCAAGGGGCTCGATCTGGAACTGGACCGGGGTGAAGTGCTGGGTCTTGTCGGCGAAAGCGGGGCGGGCAAAAGCTCCGCCGGCTTGGCGGCGATGGGCTATGTCCGCGACGGGGTGCGCTTTGCGGGGGGCAGTGTCGAATTCGACGGCACCGAGTTGATTGGCATGGGGCGCGGGCAATTGCGCCGGTTGCACGGCAAGCGCATCGCCTATGTCGCCCAATCCGCGGCGGCGAGCTTTAATCCCGCCAAGACCCTGATCGACCAATATACCGAAGCGCCGCGCCTGCACGGTGTCTCGGGCCGCACGGCGGCAGAGCAGGACGCTGTCGCGCTCTACCGTCAGATGCAACTGCCCAACCCCGAAGAGATCGGCTTTCGCTACCCGCACCAAGTGTCGGGCGGCCAGTTGCAGCGGGCGATGACGGCGATGGCCATGGCCTGCCGCCCCGACCTGATCATCTTTGACGAGCCGACGACCGCCCTAGACGTCACCACTCAGATCGAAGTGCTGGGCGCGATCCGCGATATCGTCGAGCAATATGACACGGCGGCGATCTATATCACCCATGATTTGGCGGTGGTGAGCCAGATGGCCGACCGCATCTGCGTTATGAAGGATGGCGCAGCGGTGGAGACCGCGCCGACCAAGACCATGCTGGATGCCCCGCAAGAGGAGTACACCCGCTCGCTCTGGGCCGTGCGCTCCTTCCGCCGCCCCGACGCCGAGGCGGGGGAGGCTCCAGCGTTGATCCGCTGCGAGGGGGTTTCGGCGGCCTATGGGCCGATGACCGTGCTGGATAATCTCAACTTCACCTTTCCGCGCGGCCAGACCACGGCGGTGGTGGGGGAAAGCGGGTCGGGTAAATCTACCCTCGCCCGGGTCATCGCAGGGCTGTTGCCCCCCGTCGCCGGGCAGTTTTTCTGGAACGACGCGCCGCTTGAGCCGCAACTGGCCAAACGCGGGGCCGAGACGCTGCGCAATATCCAGATGATCTATCAATCGGCGGATACCTCGCTGAACCCGCGCCACAGTATCCGCGAGATTTTGGCCCGACCAGTGCGCAAGTTCACGGGTCGCAGGGGGCAAAAGCTTCAGGCACGGGTGGCGGAACTGATGGATTTGGTCGACCTCGACCGCACTTTCCTTGACCGCAAACCCAGCGAATTGTCCGGCGGGCAGAAGCAGCGCGTGGGCATTGCGCGGGCGCTGGCAGCCGAGCCCGAGTTCATCATCTGTGACGAGGTCACCAGCGCACTGGACCAATTGGTGGCCGAGGGGATCCTGCGGCTTTTGGTGCGGTTGCAGACTGAGTTGGACCTGACCTTCATGTTCATCACCCATGACTTGGCCACGGTTGAGGCGATTGCCCATAAGGTGATCGTGCTCAAGAATGGCCAGATCGTGGAGCAAGGCGGGCGTGATGAGATCTTTGGCGACCCAAAGCAGGCCTATACCAAGCGGCTGCTGACATCGGTCCCGCAGATGGACCCGGAATGGCTGACCGAGGCCCGCGCGCGGGAGCGGTCCCTGCGCGAGGCGCAGTAGGGCCGCAGGGTTAAACCCCCTCGGCCCGCGCGGCGGCGAAGGCGGCTTCGGTCGCCTCTAGAAACAGCGTGGCCTCGGCCTGCTGCAAGACAAGCGGGGGGCGGATTTTCAGCACGTTGGCCCCCGGCCCGGTGGCGCTGATCAAGACGCCATTCTGGCGCAGATGGTTGACCACAAATTTGGCGCGGGCGGCATCGGGGGCGTTGGTCTCGCGCGCGGTGACGCATTCGACCGCCAGAAACAGCCCCGCGCCGCGCACATGGCCGATCTCGGGGTAGCGGGTGGCGATGTCTTGCAAGCCTCTCTTGAGGAAACCGCCGACGGCTGTGGCATTGTCCTGCAATCCCTCATCCGCGATCACGTCGAGCACCGCCATGCCTGCGGCGGCGGCCACGGGGTTGCCGCCAAAGGTGTTGAAATACCGCGCCTTTTCGCCAAATTCTTGCACCAGCTCTGGCCGCATCGCGGTGCCGGAAAGGGGGAAGCCATTGCCCATCGGCTTGCCCATCGTTACCATGTCAGGCACCAGCCCGTGGCGCTGGAACCCCCAGAAGGCATCGCCGGTGCGGGCAAAGCCAGGTTGCACTTCGTCGGCGATGAAAAGCCCCCCCTCGGCGCGGATCAGATCGACCGCCGGTTGCAGGAACCCCGCCGGATCGGGATGCAGCCCGTCACTGGAAAAGATCGTATCGACGATGAAGGCCGCAGGCTCGATCCCATCGGCGCGCATCTCGGCAATCGCTTGGGCCAGATCGGCGGCGAGTTTGGCACCCTGTTGCGCCTCGGGGATGCGCAGCGTGTCGGGCGCGTCGATCAGCCGGATGCGCGGGCTGCGCGGGGTGAATTCGCCCAGAGAGGGGGAGAGTTCGGCCACCGCTTCGGTCAGCCCGTGATAGGCAAGACGGGTCACGATGACGCCCTCGCGTCGGGTATAGCTGCGGGCGATGCGCAGGGCGATGTCATTCGCCTCGGACCCGGTGCAGGTGAACATGACATGACCAAGCGCCTCGGGCATCGTGGCGAGCAGCCGTTCGGCGTAGGTGACAACGTTTTCATGCAGATAGCGGGTGTGGGTGTTCAGCACGCCCAACTGCTGGGTGATCGCCTCGACCACGCGGGGGTGGCAATGGCCAACCGATGCGACGTTGTTATAAGCATCGAGATATCTGCGCCCGTCCTTATCATAAAGCCAGACACCCTCGCTGCGCGTGATATGCAGCGGCTGGTCGTAGAACAGCCGGTAGGCGGGGCCAAGCGCCTTGGCGCGGCGGTCGATCAGGGCGCGGTCTGCGGGGCTGAGGGCCTCGGCCTGGGCGCTGTCATAGGCGTTGATCATGGTCATCGGTCACTCCGTTCCCGCAGCATGATGCAGGGCTTTGATCGCGGCGGCGTCGCCCACTTGGTCGAGCGCGGCCAGCCCGCGTTGCGATGCGGCGGCGTTGCGCAGGATATAGGGGGCATTCTCAGGATAGCGCCGCGCGCGGGAGGCGCCGATTGCCAAAGTGGTGGCATGGCGCAGGCGGATCAGACTGGGCAGAAGCGCGACCTCTTCGGCCTCCAGCGGCAGCCGTGCGGCGAAGCCCGCGACCATCTCGCAAATGGCGCCCAGCGGATCCGCGCCTTGGCCGAGTTGATAGGAGCAGGCCACCGCCAGATCGCAGGCCAGCGGCGTATGCACCATATCGCCGAAGTCGATCAGCCCGACGGGGTACTGCGCCTGTGGCGCGTCGACCAGAATGTTATGGGGGTTGAAGTCATTATGCACGATCTGTGCCCGCAGATGCGGCAATCGAGGGGCGGTTTCCGCGTCGAACTGGTCAAGCCTATGCTGCAACTGCTGGCGCAGCGCGGCGTCCTGCACATCTGCCAAGAGGGGGCGCAGGTGGCTCGCTTGTTTGATGTCCCACTGCAAAAAATGCCCGCCCGCAGGGTGAAAGAAGCCGCGCAGCCCAAGGGTGACCCGCGCGTGAAAATCGCCCAAGGCGTGGTAGAGGCCGGGCTGCGGGGTCGCATTGCTGAGCACCGTGCCGCCGAGGAAGGACATCAGGCGGACGACATGGGGCTGCCCATCGGCGGCGGTGGCGACCTCGGCAGCTTTGCCGTTCAGGCTGGCGCAGATGCGTTGCACGGGCAGTTCGGGATCGGCGGCAGCCAAATGCATCAGTGCCGCGGTCTGCATGTCGGTTACCGCACGGTCTTCGGCGGCGTTGGTGATCTTTAGCAGGGCCTTTTCGCCCGTGGTCAGGGTGATCAGGAAGTTCGCGTCTTTCTCGGCGGCAAGCGGTTCGATCTCTCCCGAGATACCATAGAAACGCAGCGCGACCTCTGCCGCGCGGGCCGCGTCAACGGCAGGCGGGTCTTGTGCCAGCAGGTCGGTCTGGGCCCCGGCCTCTTCGGCCAGCACACCGCTGAGGAAGGGGGGCAGGCCGCCATGGGGCGTGATCCCGGCCTCGGTCATGGGGCGGTGCCTTCGGTCCCGCACCATTCGGCGATGAAAAGCGCCATGGCTTGGGTGATCTTCTTGACCGAACTGAGGCTGACGGATTCGTTGATCCCGTGAATGTTGCGCGATTTCGGCCCGTAGCAGAGCGCGGGGATCTTGTTGTACAGCGCATAGACCCGCGTATCGAGGTAGCCCGCCGTCATGAAGGACTGCAGCGGCGCGCCGATGGCCTCTTCATGGGCGCGTTCCAAGACGGCTTCGGCCTCGCTGCCCGGCTCCAGCACATAGCCTTCGGCGTGGAAACCGTTGAAGACCACCTGGGGCGGGTTGTTCGACAGGAAGTTGTCGCTTTGGGCGAAGGCCTTGACCCGCTCCGTGATCTCCCGCGCGGCATCCTCGGCGCTGCGGCCCGGGTAGATGGAAACGCGGCAATCGATGTTGCACCATGACGGCACCGATGACGCCCAATCGCCGCCTTCGATCTTGCCGATGTTAAGGTTGATCGGATGGGCTTCGTCTTCGAAATGCGGATGCTGGCCCTTTTCCGCGTTCCAATCCTCCTCCATCTCGCGCAGGGCGGTGATGACGCGGGTGGCGGCATCAATGGCATTGGCCCCTTCGCCCATTTCGCGCACATGGACCGGCACGCCGCGCAACTGCACCTGAAACCAGATGACGCCGGTGTTGGCGCGGACCAGCATTTCCTCTTCGGGTTCGGGGATGAAGACCGCATCGGCGGTGTAGCCTTGCAGAAAAGTCTGCAAAGCGCCGTTGCCGGTGGATTCCTCCTCGACCACGGATTGCACATAGACGGTCGCCGCCGGTTGCAGCCCGATGCGGCGCAGCGCGTCGAGCGCAAAGATATTCGCAGCCGCGCCTGCCTTCATATCGCCCGCGCCCCGGCCATACATCCAATCGCCGTCGATCTTGGCCGAATAGGGCGGATCGTCCCACATGTCGTGCAAGCCTTCGGGCACCACGTCGAGATGCGATTGCAGAATCAGCGAGCGGCCCCGCTCATCGCGCGGGCGGTGGATGCCCACGACGATGGGCGCGTCGGAATGATCGTCGGAGTATTTCGACCCGCCGGGATGCGCCTCGATCGCAGCGCGGTCCATCTTGAAGCGGTCCATCGCGTAGCCACGGCTTTGCAGGCTGCGAAACAACAGGTCTTGGATCGCATGTTCATGGCCGCGCAAGGAGGGCATTTGCACGAGCTTTTGGGTAAAGCTCACCTGTTCGGCAAATCCGTCTTCGACAGCCTGAAGGATGCGAGACTTGAGGTCAGGATCAAGGGGCATGGCGTGTCCTTTCGGGGTTACAGCATCGCTTCGATGAGGAAGGGACCGGGCTCTTTCGCGGCCTCTTCGATGGTGCGCATCAAGTCGGCGATGTCTTCGACCCGTTTGCCGGGCACGCCCATGCCCTTGGCCATGGCCACGAAATCCAGTTGCGGGCGGTCGAGGTTCAGCATGCTCAGCGCATCGGGGCCGGGCTGCGCGCCGACGTTGTGCAGCTCGCCCTTGAGGATCTCGTAGGATTGGTTAGCTAGAATGATGGTGGTGACGTTGGAGTTCTCACGCGCTTGGGTCCAGAGCGCCTGAATGGTGTACATGGCCGAGCCATCGGCTTGCAGCGTGATCACCGGGCGGTCGGGGCAGGCGATGGCGGCCCCGGCGGAAAGGGGGATGCCAATGCCGATCGACCCTCCGGTCAGCGCGAGCCAAGTGTTCGGCGCGGCACTGTCGCCCGCCGGGAAAGTGGCCCCGCCGGAAGAGACGGCCTCATCCACCACGATTGCGTCTTCGGGCAGCGCATTGGCCAAGGCCGCGCCGAGGTTTTGCAGGCTGATGCCTCCCGCCTGTGGTGCCGCGGGCCGTGCGTGGTCGCGCGGGGTGGCGGGTTTCGCACCGATGCGGTCCGCCAGCGCGGCCAATGCGGTGGCGCCATCCGCATCGACGGGGGCGAGCGTCACGTTATGGCAATCGACCGGCAACAGCAGGCTCGGCTTTTCGGGGTAGGCGAAAAAGGCGACCGGCGGCGGCGTTTCGATCAGGATGGCGCGGCGGTAGGGGGCAAGGCATTCGAGCGCCGCGTTGATCGGATAGGGGATTTTGTTGACGGCAAACCGCCCCTGTCCGCGCTCCAACCGGCGGTTCGAAGTCGGGGCGAGGATATCGGCCCCGGTCTTTTCCGCTATACCATGCAGCAAGGCCATCGCCTCTTGGTTTTCCAGCACACCGCTGCCGACCAGAAGCACGGTCTTCTCACCGCTTTCCAAGGCTTTGACCGCGGCATCAAGCGCGGCTTCGTCCAGCGGGGCAGGGGCTGCGGGGGGCACGACCTCGGCCATCTGGCCGCCCGCGTCCCAGCCGATGTCGGCGGGTGCGATCAGCGTGGCGACCTTGCCCGGCTTGCCTTGGGCGACCGCGAGGGCGGTCATCGCATCGGCGGCAAAGCTGCCCGCGTCACGGCCCGAACGTACCCAATCGCTGAAGGGCGCACAGGCGCCTTCGACATCCGCCGACAGAGGCGCGTCGTATTTCTGATGCCGCAGCGCGTGATCGCCCACAAGGTTGACCATGGGCACCCGCGCCTTGCGGGCGTTGTGCAGGTTGGCGGCGGCATTGGCGAAACCGGGGGCAAGGTGCAGCAAGGTCACCGCCGGTTTGCCCGCCATGCGCGCATAGCCATCGGCGGCGCCGGTCACCACCCCCTCGAACAGGCCCAGGACACAGCGCATCAGTTTGGTGCGGTCCAGCGCGTCGACGAATTGCATCTCGGAGGTGCCGGGATTGGCGAAACAGACCTCCACCCCGCCCGCATGCAGGCTGCGCACAACGCTCTCCGCGCCATTCATTTCTTTAGGGGTCTTGCTCATGCTGTGGCCTCGCGGAATGTCGTGAGAAATGATTTTGCGTTATCGGCAAGGGAGGGGCCAAGGTAGCCGCCCTCTTGGATCAATGCGGTGGGAAGGTTCAGCGCCGCCAAGCGCCGCGCCATTTCGGCAAAGCCGTCGGGATAGACCTTCACGGCGGCCAGCGGATCGTCGGCGGCCATGTCAAAGCCCAGCGAGACGACCAGCGCCTCGGCTCCGAAATCGCGGATCGCGGCGATGCCTTTGTCGAGTAGGGCCAGCACCTCATCTTGGCTCGCGCCCTGCTCCAGCAGCAGGTTTAGCGATTTGCCCGCCCCGTCGCCTTCGCCCGTCTCATCGGCATGGCCAAGGTAGAAGGTGGGGTAGGTGGCCGGATCGGGATGCAGCGAGCAAAAGAAGATGTCGCCGCGTTCATAGAGGATGTCGAGCGAGCCATTGCCGGTGTGCACGTCGATGTCGATCAGCGCGACCTTCTTGTAGGTCTGGGTCAGGTGCTCTGCCGCGATACAGGCGTTGTTGAAAAAGCAAAACCCGTTCGAGCAATCGCGCATCGCGTGGTGGCCGGGCGGACGGCAGAGCGCATAGGCCGCGCGGGCACCCGTCGCCACCGTTTGGGCCGTCTCAATGGCGGTTTGGGCGGACCAATAGGCCGCGTCCCATGACCCTTCGGTCAGCGGGGTCGAGGTGTCAGTCATCCACCAGCCCAATTGACCGTGAATGTCCTTGGGCTCTTTCCCGCGCCGCACGCCGGGGTGCATGGTGGGGATGGCCAGCGCATCCGGCCCCGCGCTTTCGACGAAACGGGCATGGGCATCGGGCAGGAAATCGACGTAGTCAGGGTTATGTACGGCTTTAATGGGTGCAAGCCCGTGGTCTTGGGGTTTGGTGATCTCAAACCCTTCGCCGATTAACATATCGCGTAGAATTTCAGCACGTTGTGGCTGTTCTTGATGCGGCATCGCCGCGCCGCGCCGAAAGTAATGTGTCGGCGCATGGCCAAGCTGGCGTTCGTCGAAAAAGACTTTCATCACATTCCCTGTGGTCTGATGTCGTTGCGGCGGAGCATTGCAGTTTTAATTTGCAGGCTCAATAGAAATGATGCATCATGCATCAAAACTGGCAGCAAGTCGGCCAGTAAGGATGAGGGCGCGATGGCCGAGATCAATCAAGTTTCATTGGGCGATGCGATCTATGATCGGGTCTGTCAGGACTTGGTGGAAGGCAGGCTTCGCCCGAATGAAAAGGTCACCATTCGCGGCTTGGCAGAGCGGTTGGGCACCAGTTCGACCCCTGTGCGCGACGCGGTGCAGCGGCTCTTGCGGGATGAGGCTTTGGTCCAGCGCAGCGTGCGCGATGTGCGCGTGCCGGTGCTGACAGAGGCGCAGTATCTTGAAATTGCGAGCATCCGGCGCGAGCTGGAGGGCTTTGCCGCCGGTCGCGCCGCTGAGATGGTCGGCCCCAAGGAAATCCGCCGCCTGAAAAAGATCGTGGAACGGAACGAGGCCGCAGCGGTGGCCGGGCGCTGGCCGCAGGCGGTGAAGTATAATCAAGAGTTCCATTTCGCGCTGGTCGAGGCGGCAGAGATGCCGATCCTGCTGGCCATCCTCAGCGGGCTATGGCTCCGCATGGGGCCGCTAATCGCCGGGTACTATGCGCAAGAGCAGATGGGGCTGGTTCGACATCATCAGGCAATTATTGCAGCCTGTGAGAATCGCGATCCCGCGGCCGCGGCTGCGGAAATGCGCGCAGACATCGATGACGCAAAGGAGGGGATCATAAGATACATCCAATCATTCACCACAAGTGAATGAGCCACCAAGACGCCGCCTATCGCGCGGCGACCACCCAAGCGACTGCAAAAAGCCGACGTCAGATCGGACGCTGCCCTTGGGCGAGTTTCAGCAAAACCAATGGGGATTTACATGCTAAAAACCACTAAATTAACCGCAGCCGTTCTGGCGCTGGCGATGGCCGGGCCTTTGGCCGCGCAGGATGGTGAGCCGAAGTCCGGCGGCACGCTTAACGTCGTGATCCAGCCCGAGCCGCCCAGCCTGATGATCGGCCTTGTGCAGAACGGCCCGACACAGATGGTCGGCGGCGATATCTACGAAAGCCTGCTGCGCTATGATTTCGACCTCCAGCCCGAAGGGCAGTTGGCTGAATCATGGGAGATTTCCGAAGACGGCAAGACCTATACCTTCAAGCTGCGCGAGGGCGTGGTGTTCCATGACGGTGAGCCCTTCACCTCGGAGGATGTCGAATTCTCCATGGACAAGTTCCTGCGCGAGAGCCACTCGCGGATGCGCACCTATATGGAACATGTCGAAAGCATCGAGACGCCCGACGATCACACGGTGGTCTTCAACCTCAAACAGCCCTTCGGCCCCTTCATCGGTATTTTTGAGCCCGGCACCGCGCCGATGATCCCAAAGCACATCTATGAAGGCACGGATTTCGCCAATAACGAGGCGAACAATACGCCCATCGGCACCGGCCCCTTCAAGTTCGACAAATGGGAAAAGGGCAGCTTCATCCATCTGGTGAAGAACGAAGACTACTATATGGAGGGGAAACCCTACGTTGACGAAGTCTATTACCATGTGATCCCCGATGCGGCCTCCCGCGCCGTGGCCTATGAGACCGGCAAGGTCGACGTGCTGCCCGGCGGCTCAGTCGAGAATTTCGACGTGGCGCGCATTCAGGCAATGGAAAACACCTGCATCACCGACAAGGGCTGGGAATACTTCGGCCCGCTGTCTTGGATGTGGGTGAACAACGACAACAAACCGCTCGACGATGTGAAGGTGCGCAAGGCGATTATGCATGGCGTCGACCGCGAGTTCGCCAAGGACGCGCTGTGGAACGGTCTGGGCAAAGTTTCGACCGGGCCGCTGTCCTCCTCTACGCGTTTCTATGACGGCGACACGCCGGATATCTCCTATGATCCGGAAAAGGCCAAAGCCCTGCTGGAAGAGAGCAGCTATGACGGCGAGACCATCCGCATCTTGGGCCTGCCTTACGGTGAGACTTGGCAGCGCTGGGCCGAGGCGGTCAAACAGAACCTGAGCGAGATCGGCATGAAGTCCGAGATCGTGCCCTCGGATGTGGCGGGCTGGAACCAGAAGGTTGCCGACCGCGACTTCGACCTCGCCTTTACTTATCTCTACCAATACGGCGATCCGGCGCTTGGCGTTTCGCGGACCTATATGGGCGACAATGCCGCCCCCGGTTCGCCTTGGAACAACGTGGCGAACTACCAAAACCCCGAGACCGACAAGCTCTTTGCCGAAGCGGCCCTGATGGCCAGCCCGGAAGAGCGCAAGGCCGCCTATAAGGAGATCCAAGACGCGATCGTCGAGGATGTGCCGAACATCTGGCTTTTGGAACTGGGCTTCCCCACCATCTACCGCTGCGACGTGAAGAACCCGGTCAACACCGCCTTCGGCGTGAACGACGGTTTCCGCGACGTATGGCTCGATAAGTAACAAGAGCGACAACGCTCATGGCCCAAGCCGCCACGGCGGCTCGGGCATCTAACAGAACAACACGGGGCGGATAGCGTGATACGTTTCATATTGGGCAGGTTAGTCAAGGCAGTGTTTATCCTGCTGGCGATCCTTGTCTTCAATTTCCTGCTGATCCATGCGGCACCGGGTGACCCTGCGGCGGTCATGGCGGGCGAAGCCGGGGCGGCGGACGAGAAATTTCTTGCAGACCTGCGGGCGCGTTTCGGCTTGGACCAGCCGCTCTACATGCAGTTGTGGATTTACATCAAAGGCGCGGTGCAGCTCGACCTTGGCTATTCCTTCCGCCAGCAGATGCCAGTGGCCGAGATGATCGGCGACCGCCTGCCCGCGACGCTTTTGCTGACCGGCGTGGCCTTCGTGCTGTCGCTGGTGCTGGGCGTGACCGCCGGTGTTGCGGCCTCTGCCCGGCAGGGGCGGTGGGGTGACACGATCATTTCGACCTTCGCGCTGCTGTTCTATGCAACCCCGCTCTTTTGGGTGGCGCTGATGGCGACGCTGGTGTTCTCGGTCTGGCTCGAATGGTTGCCGGGCTTTGGCTATTCCACCATCGGCGCGGGTTATACGGGCCTCGCCCATGTGTTGGATGTGGCGAAACATTTGATCTTGCCGGCTTCGACGCTGGGGCTGTTCTTCACGGCGATCTACATGCGCATGACGCGGGCCTCGATGCTCGAAGTCTCGCGGCTGGATTTCGTGAAAACCGCCCGCGCCAAGGGGCTGAACCGCGGCGTGATCCAGCGGCGGCACATCCTGCGCAATGCGCTCTTGCCGGTGATCACGCTGGCCGGGCTTCAGGCCGGGCAAATCTTTGGCGGGGCCATCCTGACCGAGACCGTCTTTGCATGGCCCGGCATCGGGCGGCTGATGTTCGAGGCGATCAACCAGCGGGATTACAACGTGATCCTCGGGGTCTTTTACATTTCGGCGGCCATGGTGCTGCTGTTCAACCTGATCACGGATGTCATCTATGTCATTGTTGATCCGCGGATAAGGCTGACGACATGATGAGTTTTTGGAAACGTTTCAGCTATAACCGTGGCGCGGTGATCGGCTTGGTCATCCTGACCTTCGTCATAGCCGCCGCCATCCTTGCGCCCATCCTCTTTCCGCAAAGCCCGTGGAAAATGGTGCAACGCCCCTTCCTGCCGCCCTTCACCCAAGACGGGCTGCTTCTGGGCACCGATGCCCTTGGCCGCGATGTCATGGCGGGGCTTGCCCATGGCGCTTATGTGAGCCTGCTGGTCGGGCTGGTCTCGACCATCGTGGCGCTGGCCATCGGCGTGCCGGTGGGAGCCGCAGCGGGGTATTTCGCAGGCCGGATCGACGACGCGCTCATGCGCTTTACCGAGTTCTTTCAGACCATCCCGAGCTTTGCCTTGGCGATCGTGCTTCTGGCGATCTTTCAGCCCAGCCTGACCTTTGTGATCATCGCGATTTCCATCGTGTCATGGCCCCCGGTCGCGCGTCTGGTACGGGGCGAGGTGCTGTCGCTCAGAACCCGTGAGTTCGTCGAGGCGGCGAGCCTGTCGGGCCTCGGCAACCTTCAGATCATCACCCGCCACATCCTGCCCAATGCGCTGCCGCCAATCATCGTGCTGGCCTCGCTCATGGTGGCGCAGGCGATCCTGCTGGAAAGCTCGCTGTCCTTTCTGGGGCTGGGCGATCCGAACATCATGTCTTGGGGCTATATGATCGGGGCTGCGCGCACCGTGATCCGCACCGCATGGTGGCTGTCCTTCCTACCCGGCATGGCGATCCTTTTGACCGTGCTGGCGCTGAACTTGATTGGCGAAGGTCTGAACGACGCGCTGAACCCGCGATTGACGAGGAAATCCGAATGACCCTGCTTAGCATCCGTGACCTGTCTATCGCTCTGCCCATGGGGGCGGATCGGCTCTATGCCGCTAAGGACATCAACTTTGACCTCGCCCCGGGGGAGATCCTTTGCATCGTGGGCGAAAGCGGGTCGGGCAAATCCATGTCGGCCAATGCGGTGATGGGGCTGTTGCCGCAGGGGGTTCTGCCCGACAAGGGCAGCATCACCTTTGACGGGCAGTCGATCCTTGGGCTGTCTGAGAAAGAGATGTTGAAATTGCGCGGCAGCCGCATTTCGATGATCTTTCAGGAGCCCCTGAGCGCACTAAACCCGCTGATGCGGATCGGCGCGCAAATCGCCGAGGTGTTCGAGGCCCACGGCGCGCTCACCGGGGCCGAACGCCGCGCGCGCGCGCTCAAGCTGTTGGAGGAGGTCGGCATTCCCGACCCCGAAGCGGCGATCCGGGCCTATCCCTTCCAGCTTTCGGGCGGGCAGCGGCAGCGGGTGATGATCGCGATGGCCTTGGCGCTGGAGCCTGACATCCTGATCGCGGATGAGCCGACCACCGCGCTTGATGTGACCACGCAGGCGCAGATCCTCAAGCTGATCGAAGACCTGCGGCGCAAACGCGGTATGGCGGTGATCTTCATCACCCATGACTTTGGCGTGGTGGCCGATATCGCCGACCGGGTGATCGTCATGAAAAAGGGGGAGATCGTCGAGGCTGGCCCGGCCCAAGAGGTGCTGCTGAAGCCCCAACACCCCTATACCCGCGCCCTCATCGACGCGATCCCCCGGCTGACCAAGACCGAAGCCGCGGCAGAAGTCGAACGTAGCCCGCTTTTGAAGGTTGAAGGCTTGCAAAAGACCTTCTCCACCGGCTCTGGTACGCTTTTCGGTAAGCGTCGGGTGGTGAAGGCCGTGCAGGACGTGAGTTTCGAGCTCTTTGCAGGCGAAACCATCGGCATTGTGGGGGAGTCCGGCTCGGGCAAATCCACCGTCGGACGCTGTTTGGTGCGGCTGCTTGACCCTGACGGGGGGCGCGTCCTGATGGACGGTGTCGACATCGCGGAGATGTCGGGGCCAGAACTGCGGGCGCAGCGGCGCAAGTTGCAGATGATCTTTCAAGACCCGTTTTCCTCGCTCAACCCCCGCGCCCGCGTGTCCCGCATCCTGACCGAAGGGCTGATTGCCTATGGCACCCCGGATAAGGAGGCCAAGGCCAAGGCGCGCGAGTTGCTGGAACTGGTCGGGCTGGACGAAAGCGCGATGAAACGTTTCCCGCATGAGTTCTCGGGCGGGCAACGGCAGCGGATCGGCATCGCCCGCGCATTGGCGCTGGACCCGTCGATCATCATCGCGGATGAGGCCGTCTCGGCCCTCGACGTCTCCATTCAGGCGCAGGTGCTCGACTTGCTGGCCGAGTTGAAAACCCGGCTGCATCTGTCGATGCTCTTCATCACCCACGACCTGCGCGTCGCGGCGCGGATTTGCGACCGGATCATCGTGATGCAAAAGGGCCAGATCGTTGAGGCGGGGCCGGTCAGCAAAGTGCTGCACGACCCCGATACCGCCTATACGCGCAGCCTGCTCGACGCTATTCCGGGGCAGGACTATGAACGCGCGCTGGCGGCGGCCGATTAGGGCGCTACCTCAGCCGCTGCGCCCAAGATGGATCAGACGATGAAACCTGCGGAAAACGACCAAAAGACGCTGCTACTGACCGGTGCCAGCCGGGGCATTGGCCATGCCACGGCCAAGGCTTTCGCCGACAAGGGCTGGCGGGTGATCGGCTGTTCGCGGCAGGCGTTCTCGCCCGAATGCCCTTGGCCCGGTGGGGCGCAGGACCATGTGCAGGTCGATCTGAGTGACCCGAACCAGACGATAGAGGCGGTCGCGCAGGTCAAAAGGCTGTTGGGCGGCAACCCTTTGCATGCTCTGGTGAACAACGCGGGCGTCTCGCCCAAGGGCGAGGATGGCGCGCGGCTCAGCACGCTCGACACCGATCTGCGGACATGGGGCGAGGTGTTTCATGTGAATTTCTTCGCCTCCGTGGTGCTGGCGCGCGGGCTTCAGGATGAGCTTTCCGCCGGGCGCGGGTCAGTGGTGAATGTCACCTCCATCGCCGGGTCGCGGGTGCATCCCTTTGCCGGGGCTGCCTATGCGACCTCAAAGGCGGCGCTCGCCGCACTGACGCGCGAGATGGCTCATGATTTCGGCCCGCTTGGCGTTAGGGTCAACGCCATTGCACCGGGCGAGGTGGACACGGCAATCCTCAGCGAAGGCACCGATAAAATTGTGCAGACCATTCCGCTACGTCGTCTTGGTCAGCCCGATGAGGTCGCGCGGGCGATCTATTTCCTGTGCAGCGCGGAAAGCTCCTATGTCTCGGGGACCGAGATCGAGGTGAACGGCGGCCAGCACGTCTGACCGCGCGGCGCGCGAGCTTTCTGACAATCGCGTGATCAGGGCAGTCTTGCGCTGTCATCCCCAGCCATTGGACCTATGTACAGCTCCTCAAATCAGGGCAGCTATACGCGCGCTCCCCTCAGGCAAAGCATACCCCAAGGGACACCACTTCATGATAAAATTCGAATTGAACGGGCGGCCGATTTCTGTCGATGCAGACCCGGATATGCCCCTACTGTGGGCGATCCGCGATGAAATCGGTCTTACCGGCACGAAATTCGGCTGCGGCATCGGGGCCTGCGGCGCTTGTACCGTGCATATCGACGGCACCGCGACACGGTCTTGCATCACCTATCTGGGGGACGTAGAGGGCCTGTCGGTCACCACGATCGAAGGGCTGGACGAAGAGGGCAAGCACCCGGTTCAAGAAGCATGGCGCAATCTGCGCGTGCCGCAATGCGGCTACTGCCAGTCGGGCCAGATCATGCAGGCGGCGTCTTTGTTGAAAGACACGCCCAACCCCAGTGACGAAGACATCGACGCGGTGATGACCGGCAACCTTTGCCGTTGCATGACCTATCCCCGTATCCGCCAAGCCGTGCGCGACGCCGCCACCGCAATGGGAGAGACCGACAATGGCTAATCTGATGTCCCGCCTGAAAGGCTCCGACGCGCAACCGCAGATGACCCGCCGCGGGTTTCTGGTGTCGATGACGGCCGCTGGCGTTGCCTTTGGCTTCCCGCAAGCGTCGAATGCCGCGATGAACCCTGCCGTGCCCGATAGCACGCCGATCGCGCCCAATGGTCAGCCCTTTGAGCCGTCGATGTGGTACTGGATCGACGCCGAAGGTCAGGTCAACGTCAACATCATCCGCGCCGAGATGGGCCAGCACGTCGGCACCGCCATCGCCCGCATTCTGGCCGATGAGTTGGAAGTCGCTTGGGAAAATGTGCATATCACCCATGTCGACACGGCTGAGAAATGGGGCCTGATGGTCACCGGCGGCAGCTGGTCGATCTGGCAAAGCTGGCCGGTCTACCGTCAGGCGGGTGCTGCCGGGCGTACCGCGCTGATCGAAGCGGCGGCGGCCAAATGGGGCGTCGATCCCGCCGGTCTGACCGCGCGCGACGGGGCCGTGACCGATGGCACGCAGAGCATCAGCTACGGCGATCTGGTGGCCGAAGGCCTTGACCGCAGCTTTACCGAAGACGAGCTGGCGGCCCTGCCGCTGAAACCCCATGCCGATCTGCGGCTCGTGGGGCAGGACGTGCATCCGCTTGATCTGGACACGAAAACCACGGGGCAGGCGATCTATGGTCTGGATGCCAAGGTCGACGGCATGGTCTACGGCGTGCCGATGCTGCCGCCGACGCGCTATGGCTCCAAGGTCAATTCAGTCGATGACAGCGCCGCGAAAGAGGTCAAAGGCTATCTTGAGACCGTGGTGCTGGATGATCCGTCGGGCACCGTGCCGGGCTGGGTCGTGGTGCTGGGCAAAACGCTCCACGCCGCGCGGATGGCCACCTATGAGATCAGCGTCGATTGGACGGCGGGCGAGACGGCGGATGTCTCCGAAGACGATATCCAAGCCCGCTCACGCGAATTGATCGACAGTGATGCAGGTTCGATCCTGCATACCGAGCAGCCCGAGACCGGCGCCGCCTTCGATGCCGCCGCCGAGACGCTAGAGGCCGAATACACCACGCAATCCGTGCTGCACTTCCAGATGGAGCCGGTCAACGCGACCGTCTTCCAAAACGCCGATGGCGTTTGGGAGACCCATGCAGGCAACCAGTGGCAATCATTGATCCTGCCGACGCTGGCCGCCGCGCTGGAGGTGCCCGCCGACAAGATCGTGATGCGCAGCTATATGCTGGGCGGTGGCTTTGGCCGGCGTCTGAACGGCGATTACATTGTGCCCGCCGCGCTGGCCTCCAAGGCCGTGGGTAAGCCGGTGAAACTGGTCTTCTCCCGCGAGGAAGACGCCCAGTTCGACAGCATCCGCTCGCCTTCGGTGCAAAAGCTGCGCATGGCTTTTGATGAGGGCAAAGCCATCACCGGGATGGAGCATCACGCCGCCGCCGGTTGGCCGACGCAGGTGATGGCACCGGGCTTCATGCCCAAGGGCGTCAACGAAGAACCCTATGACCCCTTTGCCATCGACGGCGCGGATCACTGGTATTCTGTCGGAGCGCATCGCGTGCGGGCGATCTCGAACGATCTGGCCAATGCAACCTTCCGCCCCGGTTGGCTGCGCTCGGTCGGGCCGGGCTGGACCAACTTCGCCGTGGAAAGCTTCATGGATGAGGCGGCGCATAAAGTCGGCGCCGATCCGTTGCAGTTCCGCCTGGATCACCTGGAGGCCGAGGGTCTCAACGCAGGTTCCGCCCCCAATGCGGTGGGCGGGGCATCGCGGCAAGCGGCTGTTTTGCAGCGCGTGGCCGAGATGTCAGGCTATGGGCAGACAGAGTTGCCCGAGGGCACGGCAATCGGGATCGCCACCACCTCTGGCCAATCTCGCACCATGCCGACTTGGACCGCCGCCGCCGTCAAACTGGCGGTGGATGCCGAAACTGGGGAGGTCGCGGTCGAGAAGATGTGGCTGGCCTTCGATTGCGGCACTGTGGTCGACCCCGACGGCGCGCGCGCGCAATGCGAGGGCGCGGCGCTTTGGGGTCTGTCCATGGCTCTGCATGAGGGCACGCGGATCGAAGACGGCAATGTCGTCGACCTGAACCTTGGGTCTTACACGCCGCTGCGGATGGTCGATGTGCCTCAGATTGAGGTCGCTTTCGTCGAGAGCACGGAAGTGCCCGTGGGTCTCGGAGAGCCGGGGACCACGGTCATCGCCCCGGCGATTGCCAATGCGATCTTCAACGCCACCGGGGCGCGGGTGCGTCATCTGCCGATCACCGGCGATGCGATTCTTGCGGCGCTGGAAAGCTGATAGGAGAAGGCGGGCGCGGCATGTCGCGCCCGTCTTCCATTTGGTCTGAGGGCGCCGGCTAGTGAGGCGGGCTGCGCATTCGCCGGGCAGCGCGGCGAGTGCCTAAATTCAACGGCTCAAATTTTGGGCATTCACGCTTAAAAACTTAGAAATCGCCCATTGCGCCATAATTCTGACAGGTTTCGAACAATAATCTAAACGAGCTATCTGGGCTTCTTTGCGGGCGGGTACGAAGGACGATCTGTGGCACCTACCGAGACATATGAACAACGCGTCGCCGCGACGCGAAAGCGCTTTATCGAAGGGATGCCGGAGCGGTTGCAGGCCGTGGCCGATGCGCTGCGCGAGACGGATGGCGCTGACCCGCGCGAGACCAAGGCGCGCAAGGTCCACCGCATGCTGCACGATCTGGCTGGCAATGCCGCGATGCTGGAATATGCCGAGATCGAAGATCGCCTGCGCAAGGGGTTGCGCGTGGCCGAAGATGCCGATGAAACCTCCGCGCCCTTGTCGACCGATGACATTCGTATAATTGAAACGGCTCTGGCCGATGCCCGCAGTGTCACTGAAGAAATTTAAGAAAGCCTATTCATGAAGTATCCCGCAATCGGTTTGTTGGCGGCTCTGCTGCCGTTTCAAGTTCACGGCCAAACAACCACGGGTGAGGGCGCGGTGAGCGTCCCCGCAGAACAGGTCCAAGAGGGGTTGATCGCGCGGACCTTCAATCTGGCAGAGCTTGGCTTTCAAAATGGTCTGTCCTTCCGGCAGCTGTCGGGCAATGCGACGATCTATATCCCGCTGCCCAACCCGGATGCGCTGAGTTCGGGCAGCTTGCAGCTTGAGCTTGAACATGCCGCCACCACCGAGGTGGATCGCTATTTGCAGGTCTCGGTCGCGGGCCGTCCGGTAACCTCGCAGGCGCTGCCCGATGGGGCAGGGCGCCTGAGCGTTCCGGTGCCGCTTAGCCCCGAGGACGTGTCGGGCGGGTTTATCGCCGTGGGCCTGTCCTATTCCGGGGCTTTCAGCGATCGGGTCTGCGTAGACGAACGCGCTTCGGGCGATTTTCTTGAGATCACGGCGGCTTCTTCCGTGACCTTGCAATTGGACCCGTCTGAGATTGACACATCGGCGGCATTCGCCGGGCTGCGCCCTGCGGACACGCGTCTGGCCATCGGGGGCAACGACTCCCTTGCGGCCTTGGCGGCTGCGACCCGCGCCGCAGCGCTGTTTGACGCTGAGGCCGGGCGGCTGACCTTTGGCGGTGACGGGGTCAGCACATCGGGTGCATGGTCCGAAGGGGTCATCGAACTGGACGTATCCACCTCCGGCGTGGCGAGCGAGATGGCCGTGGACAATGAAGCCGGGCTGCCCGTCTTGAACCTGCGCGGCAGCGATCCGCAGGTGGGCCTGTGGCAACTGGTCTCGGAATGGTCGCCCCTGTCGAACGAAGGCGCGACCGTGGTCGATGTGGCCGGGGGACCGGCCCGCTTTGACGACCGTTTGCCGCTGTCGGCGCTGGAGGGCGACCTCACCCCGCGTCCCGTGGTTTCGACCGAAGACTTCTTCGTGCCGTTCCAATCCTCCGACCTTCCGGCGGGCAAGGGCGTGTCTGGCGTGAACCTGCATGTCGCCGCAGCGCTTGACCCCGAAGGGCGGGGGGCGACGGCTTCGGTCTTTCTGAATGACACACTGCTGGGCAACCGCCCGCTTGACAGTGGCCGTCCAGAGCAGTTGACCTTTTCGGTCCCGAGCGGCCTGCTGGGCCGGGACAACCTGCTGCGGGTGTCGATCCAGCGCCAGCCTTCGGGCGGCGAGTGCCGGTTCAAACCGCAGGGCTATCCGGCGCAAATCCTGCCCGGTAGCGCCTTGCTGCTTTCGGATGCCGCGCCACAGGGTCAGGATTTCTTTACCCTGCGACAGGAATTCGCCGATGGCGTTCAGGTCGTGCTCGACCCCGCGCTTTCGCTTGATTTCGCGCAGACCCTGCCGTGGCTTGCAGGTGTCGCGGGCAGCGTGATCCCGGACCGCGCCTCCATCCTGCCGCGCGCCTCTGTCGAGGCGCTTGAGGGGGATGAGCCTTTCTTTGTGATCTCTGACCAGAACCCCGGCGATGCAGAGCCACTGATCACCTTCGATCAGGGCCGGATCGAGGTGCGCGACCGTCAAGACAACCTGATCTATTCGGGCGAAGACCTGTCGCGGCTTGGCGTGGTGCAGATCGTCACCCGGGGCGACACCCGTGGCCTGTGGCTGCGTCCTGGCAATGGCCCTGCACCAGAGCTGACGCCCGAACGCCCCATGATGCTGGACCGCGGCGATCTCGCGCTGATCGGGCAGGAGGGGGTGATCCTTGCCACCGCCACCGACCGCAGCCCGCTCGTTGATGTCGTCTACCCCGACCGCACCAGCCTTGCACAGATGCTGGCCAAATACCGCCCCTGGATCGTGGGGGCCATCTGGGTGCTGGTGACGCTGCTTGTGCTGATCGTGTTCCAGCGCGTCTACCGCGCCCGTCGCGGCAAAGACGAGACGTAAGCCACCGTGCCGTTGGATGCCGAAAGCGAAGCCATTGGTTCGCTGCTGCTTGACCGTGGCGCGCTGACGGCGGAACAGCTCGACGCGGCAGAGGATCTGGCTGAGGAGTGGAATGTCTCGCTGGTCAAGGTTCTTCTGTCGCGGCGCTGGCTGACCACGCAGACCCTCTACCGCGAGATCGCCTTTTACCACGGGCTGACGCTGGTCGATCTAATCGAGGACCGTGCCGATGACGATCTGATCCGCCAGTATGATCCGGTGGTGATGAACCAATTTATGACGGTGCCGATTGGCCGGGCAGAGGATGGCACGCTGACGGTCGCCACCTCGCGCCCCGGCCCGCGCACGCTGCTGCATATCCGTGAGGTTTATGGTTCTGGCGTGACCATCGTCGTGGCCTCGCATTTCGATGTGTCATGGCAGTTGCAACGCGCCTTCCGCGAGAAACATTCGCATGAGGCGGTCTTTGCGCTGGCCGAGCTTGACCCCGATATGTCGGCGCAGAACGTCGTGACCCCGCCGCAGATTTTGGTGATTTACCTCATGATCTCGGCCCTGCTGCTGGGGCTAGCTTTTGCCCCCGTGGTCACGCTGATCGTGCTGAACGTCCTGCTGACGGTGTTCTACACCGGCAACTTCCTGTTCAAAGCGCTGCTGGTCTGGCTCGGCGGTGCTGCACAAGAGACTTCATCGCGGGCCATCGCGGCCGAGGCATCGCTGCTGCGCGACGAAGACCTGCCGATCTATACCGTGCTGGTGCCGATGTTCCGCGAGCCCGAGGTGCTGCCGATCCTTGCCCAAGCGCTGCGCAACCTCGACTATCCGCTGGCCAAGCTCGACATCAAGATCGTGCTGGAAGAGGGCGACCACGAGACCATCGACGCTGCGCGCAAGCTCGACCTCGAAGGCGTGTTCGAGATCATCCGCGTCCCGGCCTCCCACCCGCAGACCAAACCCAAGGCCTGCAACTTTGCGCTGCGCTATGCGCAGGGTGATTTCCTCGTGATCTTCGACGCCGAGGATAAGCCCGAACCGGATCAGTTGAAAAAGGTCATCGCTGCCTTCAACCAATCCGCGCCCAATACCGCCTGCATCCAATGCCGTTTGAACTATTACAACGCGCGGGAGAACTGGCTGACACGGATGTTCACGCTGGACTATTCGCTGTGGTTCGACCTGATGCTGCCGGGGTTGGAGCGTTTGGGCGTGCCGATCCCGCTGGGCGGCACTTCGAACCACTTCCGCATGGACGTGCTGCGCGAGTTGAACGCATGGGATCCCTTCAACGTGACCGAGGACGCCGATCTGGGCATTCGTCTGACGCAGAAGGGCTACCGCGTGGGCGTCATCGATTCCACGACCTTTGAAGAGGCCAACGTCTCGATCCCGAACTGGGTGCGCCAACGGTCGCGCTGGATCAAAGGCTATATGCAGACCTTCCTCGTCCACAGCCGCAGACCCATTCACCTGTGGCAATCGGTCGGGGCGGCGGGCGTCTTTGGCTTTGTCTTCTTCATCGGGGGCACGGTGCTCTCGGGCCTTCTGTGGTTGCCGCCCGTAGTGCAAGAATTTTTTGACCCTATTGGCGAGTGATCGAGTGCGGTCTTCTGTA